>DIAL01000089.1:38351-55560 GCA_002414705.1 Flavobacteriaceae bacterium UBA5079 | reverse complement strand
AAACAATTTGCCATGGTCCTGGGGCTAAAAATATACTTAATGAAATCATCGTATTTTATTTTAAAGTACAAAGTTAATAATTAAAGTTTAATATAAACGTTTTAACACCAACTTTAGCATGAACTAAATACGATTGTGCCATAATTTTAATTAATTTTGTGAGACCTATGGCTGATAAAAAGAAGAAACCCAGAAAGTTTACCAAGAAACTACTTAATAAGTACCGTTTAGTTGTTTTAAACGAAGATACTTTTGAAGAGCGTATATCTTTAAAATTAACACGACTGAATGTGTTTGTTTTATTATCATTATCGGCTATTTTCTTAATTGTTGCTACAACCATTCTAATTGCTTTTACACCACTTCGGGAATATATTCCTGGTTATTCATCCGTAGCACTAAAAAAGCGCGCTACCGAATTGAATTATAAAACAGATTCTTTACAGCAAGTAATAGCAGTAAATGAACAATATTTTTCATCCATAAAAAAAGTACTTTATGGCGAAGTAGATACAATAGATTTTAATAAGGATTCTATTATTGAAGCCACCAGACAAGAGGCTAAATCCTATGATTTATCACCAACGAAAGAAGATTCTTTATTACGAGAAAAAGTAAAAAAAGAAGATAAATATAATTTGTTTGAGTCGGCAAAACTCAACTCCAGTTTTATATTATTTCCACCAGTTTCAGGTAGTATTTCTCAAGAATATAACGTTAAAGAAAAACATTTTGCAGTAGATATTGTTGTAGAAACAGACACACCAGTAAAAGCAACAGCAGATGGAACCGTCATTTTTGCAGATTGGACAACCGAAGCAGGCTATGTTATTATTCTAGAACACAGTCAGAGTTTAATTTCAGTTTATAAACACAATGCCATGCTGACAAAAGCACAAGGTGATGTTGTTACCGCTGGCGAAGTGATTGCTACAACAGGAAATACAGGCGAAATGACCACAGGGCCTCACTTGCATTTTGAATTGTGGAGTGATGGATATCCAATTAATCCAACAAATTTTATAGACTTTAAATAATGGTTTCACTAAAAGCTTTACTAGCGAAACCATTCGCAAGTTATATTATTAGAAAAGAAAAAAAGTGGATTGATAACCCTATTCAAACACAAGAACACGTATTTCAGGAACTTATTAGTCAAGCAACTTCTACAGCTTTTGGAACCGATCATGATTTTGTAAGTATTAATAATTATTCCGATTTTGTTAAACGTGTACCTATCCGAGATTACGAAGATTTAAAACCGTATGTGGAACGGGTTGTTGCTGGCGAACTAGATGTGTTATGGACAGGAAAACCCCTGTATTTTGCTAAAACATCTGGAACCACATCTGGCGCTAAATATATTCCGTTAACCAAAGAAAGTATGCCAACGCATGTTACGGCTGCGCGGAATGCTATTTTATCTTACATACACGAAACGGGTAATTCACATTTTGTTTCTGGAAAAATGATATTTTTACAAGGAAGTCCTGTTTTACATGAACAGAACGGTATTCAATTGGGTCGTTTATCAGGAATTGTGGCGCATTTTGTACCAGAATATCTTCAAAAAAACCGCATGCCTTCATGGGAAACTAATTGTATTGAAGATTGGGAAACCAAAGTTGAAGCTATTGTTAAAGAAACGCTTCCAGAAAACATGACTGTTATTTCTGGAATTCCATCTTGGGTACAAATGTATTTTGAGAAAATTCAGCAGAAAACAGGTAAGAAGGTTGGTGATGTTTTTAAAAACTTCAACCTCTTTATTTTTGGAGGTGTTAATTATGAACCCTATCGTGCCAAGTTTGAAAATTTAATAGGTAGACAAGTGGATAGTATCGAGTTATATCCAGCAAGCGAAGGCTTTTTCGCTTATCAAGATAAACAGCATGAAAAAGGGATGTTGTTGCTTTTAAACTCCGGGATTTTTTATGAATTTGTTTCAGCTGACACTTTTTTCGATAAAAAACCAACCAGATTAACGCTTAAAGATGTTGAAATTGGCGTTAATTATGTCATGATTATTTCAACAAACGCAGGACTCTGGGCTTATAATGTTGGAGATACCGTTATGTTTACATCAATAAAACCCTATCGTGTAATTGTATCAGGAAGGATAAAACATTTTATTTCAGCTTTCGGAGAACATGTTATTGGAAAAGAAGTAGAACACGCGTTAAAAGAAGCAATTGAAGGAACCAATTTTCGAATTTCAGAATTTACGGTTGCGCCGCAAATTACGCCAGAATCAGGTTTACCGTTTCATGAGTGGTTTATAGAGTTTGAGAATAACGTTGAGGATGTTTCACAATTAGCAGCAAAAATTGATGCTGCTCTTCAAAATCAAAATAGTTATTATTTGGATTTAATTAAGGGTAAGGTTTTACAACCCTTAAAAATAACAGAGATTAATAAAAATGGCTTTCAAGATTACATGAAATCCATAGGAAAATTAGGAGGACAGAATAAACTACCGCGTTTATCAAACGATAGGAAAATTGCAGATAAAATCTACGATTTGAATTTGATTAAATAATAGTATATTTGAGAATTAAACAGTTTAAATGAATAAGAAAAAGCATCATGCTAGAACGAGAGCCCAAGAAAGCTCAAATGCAATAGAAAGAATGTACATTACCATGAGACATTTGTTCAATCGTGGTTTTTATAAGCCTATGGGTGTTTCAGGTGAAACGCTTCGTGAGGCTTTATTACTTTTGCGTCCTGAAATTTATGGATCTATTGGTGATGAAAAGGCAGAATTAGAAGGCCTTTTGTATGTAATTGATAGATTACCACAAGGTATAGAAGAGTGCATGTTTATTAACCTAACTAGTGATGAAGGTTATGGAAATTCACATTTTAAAGCCATTATTCCACCAAAAAGACGCAGAAATTGTTATCGTATAGACGATGAACAAATGAATATTGAAATTACCAGAGGACGATCGGAAATTTATGATATTCTAACGCACTTGACGTTTATGTTTGTGGAGTCCCATAAAATTAGCAAACGCGTTCTAATAGATGAGTCAGGTGGAACCACTCGGGATTGGATTAAGTTAGAAAAAGCTGTTTTGTCCAAAAAGAAACTCACGCAAAATGAGCGTGAAGTTGCAATTACGCACACAGCAAATATTTTAGGAAGAACTTTTGATGAGTTACGTTTTGTTTACTCACAATTTCAGACCCCTGAACAACCTGAACGTTTATTACATATTGTGTATTGGTTGGGAAAATTAGCCATAGAGGAAGTTGTTAATAATAATAAACGGACTATTACATTTAGTCCTGTTTTAAGAGAACGTTTAGGGCATCATATTCATGGTGAAATTTGGGCTGATAATATTAAAGATGTTTTGCATAAAAACAACCTTATAGAAAGACCCATTCATATTATAAGTGCTAATATGCATAGTGTAATGAATACACTTTATGCACCAACAGCTTTAAAAAGTTTACTAGGTAAAAAAACCATTTTTCAGGTTTACGAAGAAATAAGTAAAAAAGAAAATGAATCGTTACGTGACAAGGTAACAAAACAAGCCTTGCAAAATGGTATGATTTATATACCAGATACTTCTGGAACTAATATTGATGTTCAAATTTTTGACACAGAAAAGTTAGATTTAACTAAAACTGATTTAGAAATTACTAAAACCGACAAGAAAACCGAAAAACCTATTATATTTGTTATGGATTATGCTTTTGGAGAGCAAGCCTATGAAACTATTGACGAATTGCTAAAGCCTGCATTTATAGATAATAAGGATATTCAATTACAAGTAGCCTCTATTTCAATAATGGGTAAAGCAGGAATTTTAGAAGGAGGAAAAGGAGATATTATGATACCGTCGGCTCATATTTTTGAAGGTACAGCAGATAATTATCCATTTGTAAATGAATTATCTAAATCAGATTTAGATGGTCATGGTTTGGCTGTTTTTGAAGGCTCCATGATAACGGTTTTAGGAACATCATTACAAAATAAAGATATTTTAAGATTTTTCTATAACTCCACATGGCATGTTATAGGACTTGAAATGGAAGGTGCACATTATCAAAAAGCCATTCAGTCGGCATCCAAAGTAAGAAAAACAATTAATCCAGACGTTAAAGTGCGTTATGCGTATTATGCTAGTGATAATCCTTTAGAAACAGGAGGCACATTAGCATCGGGTGGATTAGGAACATCAGGTGTAAAACCAACCTATTTAATAACCAGAAAGATATTACAACAAATATTTAATAATCAATAATTTATATGAACGAGAATTCTCCACAATCTAACAAACAAAATGACTCGGAAGAAGTTGATTTAGGACAGTTGTTTAATGCCATAGGGAACATTTTTAATAGATTTATTAATTTTATTTCCAGTATTTTTAAAGAAATTTTTTCGGTTCTAATTTACACTTTAAAGGCTGTAGTTATAAATATAAAAATTATTGTTATAGTTATGATTTTGGCTGGTATTCTTGGTTACATTTTAGAACGCAGTAAGCCTGATGTATATAGTTCCTCTATGCTGATCCGACCTTATTTTGATTCTAAATATCAGTTTGTAAATAATATTGGTTATTATAACGCTTTATTAGTTAACGAGAACTATGAAGATATTTCTAATATATTTGAAATACCTAAAGAGGATGCATCGGTACTTCTTGGTTTTGAAATAGAACCAGGACCAGAAACAGAAACGGATAAATTAGTTCAATATAGTAATTTTATAAACTCATTAGATAGTATAAATTCAAACGTTTTAAGTTATGATGATTTTATCGAGAACAGAAGTATTTATAGTGGGGAGTTGTTTCAAATATCCGCTTTTTCTTCCGAAAGAGACGTGTTTAGTAAACTAGAGCAAGGTATTACAAATTCGTTTACAAATTCCTATTCAGAAAAAAGAATGCTTAAAAGAGATTCTTTAATTACAATACAAAAGAATAATCTTATAGTTCAGCTAGCACAAGTAGATTCATTACAAAATATATATATTAATGTTTTAGAGAGTGAGTCTAATGCCAAAGCACCAGAATTTACTATTGGTGGTGAAGGGTTTTCATTAGGTAAAGACAAATCTAACACACGGGAATACGAATTATTAGAAAAAGAAATTAGCTTAAGGAATCAATTACGGGAGTTACAAGAGAAAAAGGTGGATGAAGACGTTTTTTATGATGTAATTTCAAGTTTTCAGAAAATTGGTAAAAAAACTATTAAATGGAACCAACGTTATTCTTTATTATTTCCAATAATAGCATTCGTATTGCTTTGTATAATTTACCTAACAAGGAAAACCGTATTATATGTCAATAACTATGAAGCATAACACGTTATTAATAACTGGAGGTGCTGGGTTTATTGGCTCAAATTTTATAGTTCATTTACTTGAAAATTTTCAAGATATATCCATTGTAAATTTAGACAAGCTCACTTACGCAGGTGAGCTTTCTAATTTAAACGAAATAGCTGATAACGATAGATATTATTTTGTGGAAGGAGATATTTGTAACAGAGAATTAGTTGAAGAGTTATTCCAAAAACATCAGTTTAATGGTGTCATTCATTTTGCTGCAGAATCTCATGTAGATAATTCTATTAAAAATCCTGCCGCCTTCATAGAGACAAACGTCTTTGGAACTTTTAACCTGTTAGATGTTGCAAAAAACCACTGGATGAATGGTCCAAATCAAATCAAATCTGGCTGTGAGTATAATCGATTTTTACATATTTCAACCGATGAGGTTTATGGAACATTAGGTGAAACAGGCTTATTTACAGAAACCACACCTTACGCACCAAACAGTCCTTATAGCGCGTCTAAAGCATCATCAGATTTTATTGTGCGTAGTTATTTTCATACCTATGGAATGAATGTGGTAACTACCAATTGCTCTAATAATTACGGCCCAAAACAACATGATGAAAAGTTGATACCAACCATCATTAGAAAAGCCATCGCTGGAGAAAATATTCCAATTTATGGTGATGGTAAAAATATACGGGATTGGTTGTATGTTTTAGACCATTGTAAAGGAATTCATCTAGCGTTTCAAACTGGAAAAGCTGGAGAAACCTATAATATTGGTGGGAAAAATGAAAGGAATAATTTAGATATTGCTCATACAATATGTGAAGCATTAGACGAATTAAAACCAAAAGCTACAGCATATAAGGAACAAATTACCTTTGTTTCAGACAGACCGGGTCATGATTTTAGGTATGCTATTGATGCTACAAAGATTGAAACCGATTTAGGCTGGAAAGCAAATGAAAATTTTGAGTCTGGAATTAAAAAAACAATTAGTTGGTATTTAGATAAATATAAAAATAAATGAAAGGGATTATTCTAGCAGGCGGATCAGGAACACGGCTACATCCACTAACCTTATCGGTTAGTAAACAACTTATGCCTGTTTATGATAAACCTATGATTTATTATCCACTATCAACATTAATGTATGCTGGAATACATGAAATACTCATTATTTCAACACCAAAAGATTTACCTTTATTTAAAGATTTATTAGGTGATGGAAAGAAGTTTGGTTGCACCTTTGAATATGCCGTTCAAGAACATCCAAATGGATTAGCTGAAGCGTTTTTAATAGCCGAAAATTTTATTCAAAAAGATAAAGTCGCCTTAATACTTGGTGATAATATTTTCTATGGTTCTGGTTTGGCAAAATTACTTCAGAGCAATAATAATCCCGATGGAGGTATTATTTATGCCTATCGCGTTAATGACCCAGAGCGTTATGGTGTGGTCGATTTTAATGATGAAGGACAAGTTATGTCTATTGAAGAAAAACCTGAAAAACCAAAATCTAACTATGCCGTTCCAGGTATTTACTTTTATGATAATTCAGTCATTGAAGTCGCAAAAAACATTAAACCTAGTCATCGAGGAGAGTTAGAAATAACGGACGTTAATAAAGCCTATTTAGAGCAAGGCAAATTAAGTGTTAGTATACTGGATAGAGGAACAGCTTGGCTGGACACAGGAACCTTTGATTCCCTTATGCAAGCTGCTCAATTTGTTGAGGTTATAGAGCAACGTCAAGGTTTAAAAATAGGCTCCATAGAAGCAGCTGCTTTTGAAATGGGTTATATTTCAGAGGATCAGTTTAGATCATTAGCTGAACCCTTATTAAAAAGTGGTTATGGCATTAATCTTTTAGATATGTTGAATAAATAATGGGAATTACAGAAACGAAATTAAAGGATTGCTTTATTCTGGAACCACAAGTTTTTCAGGACCCAAGAGGCTATTTTTTTGAGAGTTTTAATCAGAAAAGCTTTTTCGAAGCTACTGGTCAACATGTTAATTTTATTCAAGACAACGAAACGTTTTCTAGTAAAGGCGTTTTACGCGGACTACATTTTCAAACAGGTAATTTTGCCCAAGCCAAACTTGTTCGAGTTATAAAAGGACGTGTTTTAGATATTGCTGTTGATGTTAGACAAGATTCATCAACATTTGGGGAATATCAAACTATAGAATTATCTGAAGATAATAAAAAACAATTTTTTCTACCACGTGGTTTTGCCCATGGATTTGTGGTATTGAGTGACACAGCTATTTTTGCTTATAAATGTGATAATTATTACAACAAGGAATCCGAAGCTGGAATAATTTATAACGATCCAACGTTAAATATTGATTGGCAGCTGTCAGAAAACGAATTACTTTTGTCTGATAAAGATAAAATGCTACCAACATTTGAGGCTTTTTTCAAATGAAAACACATGTATTAGTTACGGGTTCTAATGGACAGCTTGGTAAAGCTATATCAGCATTTAGTGACACTAAAAATAGTGAGTCAATCAATTTTACTTTTACAACAAGAACTAGTTTAGATATTTCAAATCAAGAGCAAGTAGAAACATATTTCCAATCAAATAACTTTCAGTATTGTATTAATTGTGCAGCGTATACAGCTGTTGATAAAGCGGAAGAAGAAAAAGAACAGGCATTTTTAATAAATGCAACAGCTGTTAAAAATTTAGCTGAAGCTTGTGATAAATATGGTGTTACTCTAATTCATATTTCTACAGATTTTGTGTTTGATGGTTTTAAAAGAGAACCCTATTTAGAAACGGATAAACCCAATCCTATTAATGTTTATGGCACGTCCAAACTACAAGGAGAAAGATATATTCAGCAAACTTTAAATAATTACTTTATAATTAGAACATCTTGGTTGTACTCTGAATTTGGTAATAATTTTGTAAAAACCATGTTGCGTTTAGGTGCTGAAAAAGATGAAATAAGTGTTGTAAATGATCAAATAGGCAGTCCAACTTATGCCAAAGATTTAGCAGAAGTTGTTTTAGAAATTATTAAAAGTAAAAACAAACAATTCGGATTATACCATTATTGTAATCAAGGAATTTTAAGTTGGTTTGAATTTGCAAAAGCTATTTTTAGTTTCACAAAAAATGAGATTAAAGTCAAACCAATACCAACATCGGGATATTTTACACCAGCTAAAAGACCATTATATTCTGTATTATCTTCAACAAAAATGATTCATAATTTAAAATTAGAAAAAAAACCTGTGCTTAATAGTCTAAAAAACTGTTTACAAAACACTTAAACACCTGTTCATCAAATAGATTCTTCAATGTCTAAAATAGGATAAACAAATTATTATGGTATTTTTGCTAACTTTAATTACTGTATTGAATTTTATAAGAAGTTATTGAATGAAGAAAAACCTAATCATTTTCGGAACACGTCCAGAAGCCATTAAAATGGCGCCTTTAGTTAAAGCGTTTTTAAAAAACTCGGATACTTTTGAAACTAAAGTTTGTATTACGGCACAGCATAGGGAAATGTTAGATCAGGTTTTATCTTTTTTTGAAATTACACCTGACTTCGATTTAGATTTAATGAAGCCAAATCAAAATTTGTACACATTAACGGCTGATATTATTACGAGTTTAAAACCCGTTTTAGAAGAATTTAAACCAGATTATGTATATGTTCATGGTGACACAACAACCACTATGGCAGCAAGTATTGCAGCCTTTTATTCTGGCGCTAAAGTCTGTCATGTTGAAGCCGGATTAAGAACATTTAATAAACGATCCCCTTTTCCAGAGGAAATAAATAGAAGTATTGCAGGTTCTGTTTCAGATTATCATTTTGCTCCAACCACAACATCGGAACAAAATTTATTGAATGAGAACATTAATAAATCTTCTATTTTGGTAACTGGAAATACGGTTATTGATGCACTTCAGTATAGCTCTAATAAAGTAACTTCAGCATCCTATTCTGATGACGAAGTTGAAGAATTGAGAGCACTTCTAGATTCAGATAAAAGGCTTATTTTAGTTACAGGACATAGACGGGAAAATCATGGACAAGGTTTTATAAATATTTGTAATGCCTTAAAAAAAATAGCATTAGAGAATCCTGACGTTCAAATTATTTACCCAGTTCATCTAAATCCAAAAGTACAAAAGCCAGTTTATGAGCTTTTAGAAGGCGTTGACAATATTAAATTAATTGCACCACTTTCATATCCATCATTTGTTTGGTTAATGAGTCAATCATTTCTTATTATTACAGATAGTGGAGGAGTTCAGGAAGAAGCACCAAGTTTAGGGAAACCTGTATTGGTTATGAGAGATACAACAGAAAGACCAGAAGCCGTAGAAGCAGGAACGGTACTTTTAGTTGGTACAGATACCAATAAAATAGTAACGGAAGCTAATAGACTATTAAATAGTACAGACGCATATACAAAAATGAGCAAGTTGCATAATCCATATGGAGATGGTCTGGCTTGTCAACGAATTATTGAATTTATTTCAAAGTTATAATTATGAGTAAAACTCCCAGTGTGGTCATGATTGGTTTGGGTTATATAGGCCTACCAACAGCAGCATTAATAGCAAAAAATAAAACATACGTTCACGGTGTAGATATAAACCCGAAAGTGGTAGAAACTATCAATGCGGGAAAAATACATATTGTAGAACCAGAATTAGATACTGCAGTAGCAGAAGCCGTAGGAAATGGCTATTTAAAAGCAGCCACGACTCCTGTTGAAGCAAACACCTATTTAATTGTTGTTCCTACGCCATTTAAGGCTAAAAACGAACCAGATATTTCGTTCGTAGAAGCAGCAACTAAAGCTGTTTTACCTTTGTTAAAAGAAGACGATTTATATATCATTGAATCTACGTCACCAGTAGGAACAACTGAGAAGATGATGCAGCTTATCTATTCTGAAAGACCAGAATTAGAAGGTAAAATTAATATTGCCTATTGTCCAGAACGCGTTCTACCAGGAAATGTCATGTATGAATTAGTTCATAATGATCGTGTTATTGGTGGTGTTGATGAAAAATCGACAGATAAAGCCATTGATTTTTATCGCGATTTTATAGAAGGCGATTTACACAGAACAAACGCACGAACGGCTGAAATGTGTAAATTGGTTGAAAATTCTTCTCGTGACGTTCAAATTGCTTTTGCCAATGAGTTATCGCTAATTTGTGATAAAGCTGATATTAATGTTTGGGAACTTATAGCGTTAGCTAATAAACACCCAAGGGTTAATATTTTACAACCGGGTTGTGGTGTTGGTGGTCATTGCATTGCTGTAGATCCTTATTTTATAGTCGCTGAATATCCTATGGAATCTCAAATTATAGGAAAGGCAAGAGAGATTAATAATTACAAATCGTTTTGGTGTGCTGAAAAAGTACAAACCGCTAAATTAGCATTCGAATTAAAAGAAGGACGCAAACCGAGTATTGCCTTAATGGGATTAGCTTTTAAACCCAATATTGATGATTTAAGAGAATCACCTGCAAAATACATAGCGCAAAAAGTACTTCAAAACGCTAACAATGAAGAGTATTTTATTGTAGAACCAAATATTGAAGAACATAAAGTATTTAAAATTACGGATTATAAGGAAGCAGCTGAAAAAGCTGATATTGTTGTATTTTTAGTAGCGCATAAAGAATTTAAAACGTTAAAAATAGGCAGTAATAAAGTGGTTTTAGATTTTTGTAATGCTATGGCTTAAAGCCATGATTTAAATAAATATTCAAGGATTATTCTTATTTTGAATAATCCTTTTTTAATAGAAAATAAATATGTCCTCAAGAGTTAAGTTTCTGAATACACAGGTTGATAATTTAACCATGCAAGAAACCGTTATGCTGATTAATGAATCTATTTCATCTGGAAATAGATTGCAGCACGTAGTGGTAAATGCAGGTAAGATTGTAGCCTTGCAAACAGATTCAGAACTGCGTGAAAGCGTTAATAATTGCGATGTTATAAATGCAGATGGTATGGCTGTAGTATGGGCATCTAAAGTTTTAGGGAAACCTTTAAAAGAGCGTGTTGCTGGAATAGATTTAATGGAGAATCTGATTGAATTAGCACATAAAAAAAACTATAAAGTATATTTTTTAGGTGCTAAAGAAGAGATTGTTTCAAAAGTTGTCAATCATTATTCAGAAAAATATAGTAAAGACCTGATTGCAGGTTATAGAAACGGTTATTTTTCAAAAGAAGAAGAACCAGAAATAGCGAAAGATATTGAAGCTAGTGAAGCCCAATTATTATTTGTTGCTATCAGTTCACCTAAAAAAGAAAATTTCTTATATCAAAATAAAGAACACTTATCCAAAGTTAGTTTCACCATGGGAGTTGGTGGTAGTTTTGACGTAGTTTCTGGTTTAGTAAAAAGAGCACCTTTATGGATGCAAAACAACGGATTAGAATGGTTTTACAGATTTGCCCAAGAACCGCAACGTATGTGGAAACGGTATTTAGTTGGTAATTCTAAATTCTTATACTTGGTTTTTAAAGAACGCCTAAAAAAATAGGATGAATCTTATTTAAATATACTGAACGTATGGTTTTTGTGCACGTTTTCAATAAATTTTCTAGTCTCTTGTAACGAATAAGGCGTAAAGGCTTTCGGGTGTCCAATGAGCACGAAATGTCCTTTATTATCTGTATTTTTTATATACTTTTTAAACGCTTTTGCTATATAAGACGCCTTGTAACCATCAATAGATACCACACTATTTGAAAAACGTGTCATTAATTTTATCACTTCTATTTTAGGCTTTGAAATAGCTGAGCCATTACCAAAGGATACATGTTTTTTATCTTTCTTAATCTTTTCTAAAGCAAAACGCCAAAAGAAAACTGGGCTTAATCTGTAAGAACTAATTGGGTATTCGGTAAAGTGACCGTTTGGTTCTTCAACCGTTAAATCGTTTTCAAATCTATATGTAGTTTTGTATTGCGCTACGTTTCTAAAATCGTATTCCTGATGCTTGGATTGGTGAAAACCTTTTGGGTACGTGGTACTATCTATTTCTATTCCAGAATCTTTTAAAGCCTGTGAAATATATGAAAATGGTTGAGCGCTCCAACCACCAGCTCTGTAGGCTATCGCTTTTTTACCAGAAATACTATTTAAAAGAGCAGTGTATTTGGTAACAATGGCATAGGCTTCTTTTTTTGAAAAATCTTGAAGCTTGTATTGGCTTGTATTAAAAATCCATTTTTCGCCATCATAAATGGTATTTTCCCAATGTGGATGAATATGCAATTCTATACCATGGCCATTTTCTGAAAGTGATTTTATTTGAGAGGTAATTTTTTTATAGTCTTGCTGTAATTCTGGGTATTTTCCCTTAAACTCATTCAATTTATCAATATAACCAACATCGACAAAAAACACAATCTTTACTTGATGAGGATCCGCGATTTTAAGAAGTTCGTTTGTTGGGTTAATAATACAATCATCAATACCACCACTTTTCGAGCCAAAAAATAATTCATAATCAAGGGTAATATAAATTTTCATAAATTATAGTTTATAGCGGTTTAGCAGCATAAAAGGCAAACATAACAAATAATACAGTATTTGTTTTGGTCTGGAAATAGTAGTTTTCCAAGCCGTATCTTTTTTAATTTTAATGGTTTTACTGCTTTTTAATCTATTGCCTCCAATAATATGAGGCATTTGAAATACATCATTAAGAGCATCATCATTATGGTTCTGATCTAAAAGAATATTGTAAATTCGTTGTACATGTTCATGAGGATTATCAATAAAATCTTCATATTTTACCTTTATGACATCTTTATTCATCCAACAAACCAATTGTCCAAAGCAATTAGTTAATATATAATATAAAATAGTACTAATCGGTTTTCTGGGCGTTTGGACCTGTTTGTTAAATGAGTTTATAACGCCTCTAACATCTCTTATCACATAAATACCTTTTAACTTTAGGCTTGGCATTTGTTTTAATAATAAAAATCGTCCAATATACTTTGATGAGTCTAAAACCCATTTTTTAGTGGTATGATTTTCGATAGAATTAAAGAGGTTTTCTTGTGATAGGATATAATCTTCACTAGCTTTTCTGCCCAGAATAATGGATGGAATATACCGATGCCCTTCTTCGTTGTTCTGTCTTTTTTGGAAATTTTGGATTTCATCTTTACTTAAATCCATATCTTTTACCACCAGTCTCCAAAATTTACATTCGTTAAGAAGCGCACCACATGAACAGGAAGATTTGTTTTGTAAATACGTATAAAATTGATGTAATTCTCCTGTTGTAGATATATCATTGGTACTATTCAGAATGGTTGCTAAAAGGGTGGTGCCACTTCTACCTGAACCCAATAAGTATAAGATATTTTTCTTTTTCAAAAAAACTGTTTTAGTCTTTAGCAAATTTATAGTATATATTTAAATTAATTATGGGTAAAACACTTCAATTATTTAAATTGTTTAGTTTTGTAAACTAATTTGATAAAGAAAATGATAGTGAGTGAATTAAGAATAGCAATAGAGGCATCACTTCAAGCTGGAAAAGTTATTATGGATGTTTATGATACTGTTTTTTCTGTTGAAATTAAAGATGATAAATCACCTTTAACAGAGGCAGATAAAAAAGCGAATGATATTATTAATACATTTTTAATACCAACTCAAATACCTATCATTTCTGAAGAGAATAAGCAAACCGATTATTCTGAAAGGAAAAATTGGGCAACCTGTTGGATTGTAGATCCTGTTGATGGCACCAAGGAGTTTATTAAACGCAATGGAGAATTTACGGTTAATATTGCGTTGGTTAAAAACGGAAACCCTGTTTTAGGTGTTATTTATGTGCCTGCAACCAAGACCTTATATTTTGCAAATGTAGATACAAATGAAGCATTTAAGGCAGATTTGGAATCTCATGACATTACAGTTGATAAGGTTTTACAAATTTCAAAACCAATTCAGGCAAAAAAGGCTAATGCGAATTTGGTTCAAGTGGTTGGAAGCCGATCGCACATGAATCAGGATACTTTGGATTTTGTAGATTGCTTAATAGCAGAAGGAAAAGAGGTTGAGATTGTTTCTAAAGGTAGCTCCTTAAAATTTTGTTTAGTAGCTGAAGGTGAAGCTGATGTGTATCCGCGTTATGCACCAACTATGGAATGGGATACGGCTGCAGGACATGCTATATGTAATGCCGTTGGACTACAAGTTATTTCAAAAGAAACGAATAAACCGTTAGCTTACAATAAAGAGAATTTACTGAATAGTTATTTTTTAGTAAGTAAGTAATGGGAGACTTATCTTATAAAAGACATATTGCTAAAACAATTACCTGGCGGTTTATAGGAACTATAGATACCATTATATTATCGTGGATTGTTACAGGTGATCCGTATGCAGGTTTAAAAATTGGGCTTGCAGAAGTTACTACTAAAACTATTTTATATTATATGCACGAACGTGTTTGGTATAAAATAAACTTAACAAAAGATGGTGAAACACTTGAGAGTAGAAAGCGGCATTTAGCAAAAACAGTTACTTGGCGATTGGTTGGTACTTTAGATACCATGACGTTAGCATGGATAATTTCGGGCGATCCATTAGCTGCATTAAAGATAGGATTTGCCGAAGTTATTACTAAAATGTTATTGTATTACTTTCATGAACGCGCTTGGTATAGAATTAATTACGGATTACCAAAACGTAATAATATAGAACAATGAAAGAAAACATCATTTCACACGAGTATCAAATATCAGTAAATGATAGAAGGAGTTTAAATGGGCATAACTCTTTTTTAATATGGTTTACAGGACTTTCAGGTTCTGGAAAATCTACTATAGCTAATGTGGTAGAACAAAAATTATTTAAGCAAGGTATAAAAACCTATACTTTAGATGGCGATAACATTAGAAAAGGTATCAACAACGATTTAACGTTTTCACCAGAAGATAGAACAGAAAATATTCGTAGAATTGCCGAAACTGCTAACTTAATGGTAGAAGCTGGTTTGGTGGTGCTTGCGGCTTTTGTATCGCCCTATAAAAAAGACCGTGAGAATATAAAAAGTATCGTTAAAGATGTTAACTTTGTTGAAGTTTACGTTAATACGAGTATAGAAGAATGTGAGCGTCGCGATGTAAAAGGACTTTACAAAAAAGCACGAGCAGGCGAAATAAAAAACATGACAGGAATTTCAGCACCTTATGAAGCGCCTGAAAATCCGGATATTGAAATATTAACCGAAAACGAAAGCGTTGAAAACGCATCAAAACGCATCGTAGATTTTATAAACCAAAAATTATAAATTATGAAAAAAGGAATTTTTATTTTATTAATAGCTATTACTTTTATAGCTTGTAAATCGGATAAGAATAATGAGAATGCTGATGTTAATGAAACAGTTTCAGACTCGACGAAACCGGAAGCAGTGTCTTTTGAACAATCACTTTTAGACTATAGAGACGTAAATGAGCGATTTTTAGATAATTATAAAGTTGAAAAATTTGGGATTCAAAAAACAAATGATAGTCTTATAGGGTTTGTGTTTAAATTAAATGACAGTACAACAAATGAAACGGTTGAAGCTTATAGTTTAGGTATTCGTGGCTTTGATAGAAATTTAAAAAAGCCTTTGTTAATGACATTCGAGCCTGTTTTATCAGAAATTGATGGAAGCAAATATATTATTGCAACCAAAGTAGTGGACGAGGTAAAATATTTTGATAGTATTTCAGCATATATTTATAAACGAAAAGATTGGAAAGGCTCTGGTAATTTAGGAGGTTTTAAAGTATTAGATATTTTATTAGATGATAAAAGCAATAAATAATGAGTAAATATTATTTAAATTATTTAGACGAGTTAGAAAGTGAGGCCATTTTTATTTTACGCGAAGTTTGGGCGCAATTTGAAAATCCAGTAATCATGTTTTCAGGTGGTAAAGATTCCATTTTGATAACCCATTTGGCTAAAAAAGCTTTTTATCCTGCTAAAATCCCATTCCCATTAATGCACGTGGATACCGGTCATAATTTTCCGGAAACCATTCAATTTAGAGATGATATAATAGAGGAATTAGGAGTTGATCTTATAGTGGGATCCGTTCAAGAATCTATTGATGATGGTCGTGTAACTGAAGAAAAAGGTAAAAATGCCACAAGAAATGCGCTACAGATTACAACGCTTCTAGATGCTATAGAATCTAATAAAATAGATTGCGCCATTGGTGGCGGACGTCGTGATGAAGAGAAAGCACGTGCCAAAGAACGTTTCTTTTCACACAGAGACGATTTTGGACAATGGGACCCTAAAAATCAACGTCCTGAATTATGGAATATATTTAACGGTAAGCATTTTCAAGGCGAACATTTTAGAGCTTTTCCTATTAGTAACTGGACTGAAATGGATGTTTGGAATTATATAAAAAGAGAAAATATTGCTATTCCATCTTTATATTTTGCACATGAGCGCGAAGTTGTAAAGCGTGATGGTACATGGATACCAAATTCCGAATTTTTAATTCTGGAAACTCATGAAGAGGTGGTAACTAAAAAAATTCGATTTAGAACTTTGGGTGATATTACTATTACAGGTGGTGATGAATCGGATGCAGATACTCTAGAAAAAATTGCTATAGAAGTTGCAGGAATGCGTAACACAGAACGCGGAAACAGAAGTGATGATAAACGTTCGGAGTCCGCTATGGAAGATAGAAAGCGACAAGGTTATTTTTAAAAATTTTAATTGTTAAATTTCAAAATTCAACCTTTAGCGAAGCTAAAGGTCATTTTAAAAATTCAAATACAAAACATGATAGATAACAATCAATTATTACGTTTTACTACAGCAGGTAGCGTTGATGATGG
>DIAL01000089.1:37267-38243 GCA_002414705.1 Flavobacteriaceae bacterium UBA5079 | reverse complement strand
GGTAGCGTTGATGATGGGAAAAGCACGTTAATTGGTCGTTTATTATACGATTCAAAATCTATTTTTGAAGACCAATTAAAGGCTATTGAAAATACTAGCAGAAAGAAAGGGCATGAAGGCGTAGATTTAGCGCTTTTTACGGATGGTTTACGTGATGAACGTGAACAAGGTATTACTATTGATGTTGCCTACAGATATTTCACAACTCCAAAGCGTAAATTTATAATTGCAGATACACCAGGTCATATTCAATATACTCGGAATATGGTAACAGGTGCATCTACTGCTAATGTTGCCACTATATTAATTGATGCTAGACATGGTGTAATTGAGCAAACTAAAAGACATGCATTTATTGCTTCTTTATTACAAATACCACATATTATTGTTTGTGTTAATAAAATGGATCTAGTAGATTTTTCAGAAGATGTTTACAATACTATTGTTTCAGAATTTGAAGAAATTGCATCTAAATTATTGGTTACCGATGTTCGTTTTATTCCTATGTCTGCTTTATTAGGTGATAATGTAGTAAATAAATCTGAAAATATGTCCTGGTATCAAGGCGCACCAATGTTGCATACATTAGAAACCATGCACATTAGTAGCGATATTAATAAAGTAGATGCTCGTTTTCCAGTTCAAACCGTTTTAAGACCTCAAAGCGAAGGGTTTATAGATTATAGAGGATATGCAGGTCGCGTAGCAAGTGGAATTTTTAGAAAAGGAGATGATATTACGGTTTTACCATCTGGATTTACGTCTAAAATTAAATCTATTGATACACTCGATAAAGAATTAGAAGAAGCCTTTGCTTCCATGTCTGTTTCCATTACATTGGAAGATGATATTGACATTAGTCGTGGTGATATGATTGTACGTTCTAACAACAAACCTGAACCATCCCAGGATATTGAAGTTATGTTATGTTGGTTAAATAATGATTCAGCAAAACCACGTTCTAAATATTCTATTA
>DIAL01000089.1:33519-37138 GCA_002414705.1 Flavobacteriaceae bacterium UBA5079 | reverse complement strand
CTATTAGACACACATCTAACGAACAAACAGCCATGATAAAAGAGGTTATTTATAAATATGATATAAATACCTTAGATCGGATTTCGGACAATCCTGAACTGAATATGAACGATATTGCTAAAGTGAAAATTAGAACCACAAAACCGTTGATGGTCGATTCATATAGGGAAAATAGAACAACTGGAAGTATTATATTGGTAGACGATGCCACCAATGAAACTGTTGCAGCAGGAATGATTGTTTAAATAAATAGAAAAAACGATGCTATTTAACTCTATTGATTTTGCTGTCTTTTTTCCTATATTTTTTGTTTTATATTGGCTTGTTTCAGATAACCTGAAATTAAGAAATATATTTTTATTAGTTGCTAGTTATTTCTTTTATGGTTGGTGGGATTGGCGTTTTCTATTTTTAATAGCATTTAGTTCTTTTGTTGATTACTACGTTGGTAAGAAACTCTATGAAACAGAAGGAAAAGCGAAAAGAAAACGACTATTGTTAGTTAGTTTACTCGTAAACTTGGGGTTTTTAGTCTATTTTAAATATACGAACTTTTTCATTGATACGTTTGTATCTTCCTTTAAACTTTTTGGAGAGAATTTAGAAATATCAACCTTAAATATTATACTTCCTGTTGGTATTAGTTTTTACACGTTTCAAACCTTAAGTTACACTATTGATATTTATAGAAAGCAATTAAAACCAACAAAAGATGCGTTGTCATTTTTTACGTTTGTTGCATTTTTCCCTCAACTTGTAGCTGGACCAATAGAACGCGCTTCTCATTTATTACCACAATTTTATAAAACATATAAGTTTAATTACAAGCAAGTAAAGTCGGGCTTATTACTTGTAGCTTTTGGGTTGTTTAAAAAAATGGTAATTGCAGACCGTTTGGCTATTCTAGTTAATCAGGTTTATAATAATCCAACGGATCATGGTGGTTTAGATTTAATTATTGCAACTGTATTTTTTGCTTTCCAAATTTATTGTGATTTTTCAGGTTATTCTGATATTGCAATTGGATTAGCTAGGACTATGGGCTTTGATTTAATGAAGAATTTTGATAGTCCTTATTTTTCAAAATCCATAACAGAGTTTTGGAGACGTTGGCATATCTCACTATCAACATGGTTTAGAGATTATGTGTATATCCCTTTAGGTGGAAGCCGTAAAGGAACATATAGAACGTATGCAAATCTTTTTATAGTGTTCTTTGTAAGCGGTCTATGGCATGGAGCGGCCATTACATTTGTTATTTGGGGAGCAATTCACGGATTAATTATTGTTCTTGAAAAAGCGTTCAAACCAAAGCTTCATGGATTTTTGAAAACTATTAATTTTAATCTTAATAGCGCTGGGTCTAACATTTTTTTATGACAATTACATTTGTTACTGTTTGCTTTGCTTGGGTGTTTTTTAGGGCAAATAGTTTTAAAGATGCGTTATATGTAATAAGTAATTTTACGAGTACTAAAAATGAGCATAAAATTATAGAATTAGGTTTAGGGCAAGTAGAAATTATAATTGCAATTTTATCGATTGTTTGTTTAATATGTTTTGATTATTATCATAAAAAACAACGTGTAATTTCTGCTTTAAATAAACAAGGGGTGATTTTTCGATATGGTATTTACCTAACTATTATTTTTATCATATTAATTTTCGGTGTTTATGGGGAAAATAGTGTTTCAGAATTTATTTATTTTCAATTTTAGAATATGAAAAAATTTATTATAAATAGCAGTATCATTTTAATTCTTGTTTTAGTCACTTTAAGTTTTACGGATCCTTTTTTTAAACAAAACACACAAAGTTCATATACTAATGGTGTTTATGAACAAGTAAAAGGTAATGTTGAAATAGCAATTTTTGGGAGTTCTCATGCATATTCTACATATAATCCTAAAGTGTTTGACTCTATAACCGGCTTGTATACTTTTAATTTTGGAGCTTCAGCTCAAAGATTAAGAGCTACAGAACCTGTCATTGACATGGTACTAAATAATGAAAATATAAAACTAGCTATTGTAGACATCTTTTCAATGAGCTTGGAAACAGTTCTTAATGAAAACCCTAAAAATTTACAATATGAGACCTTTGATAATTTAGGTTTATCTTGGTCTAAAGTTAAAGGATTTATTTCTATTTATGGGGTTAAAAATATTCCTAATATGTTTCCAACCATTAGAAATCATAATGCTTGGAAAGAGCCTAACTTTAATAAAGAGTATATTATAAATAAAAAATATTTTCACAATGGGTTTTATACTTCAAATAATACATTTAATGATGAGGTATTTAATAAGTACAAGAAAGAGCAAGATAATTATAATAAGAAAAGTAAAAAGAATTTAAAGAATTTATCAAATGTTGAAAAAGCTATAATAGATGATATTATATGTAAATTTAAAGAGTCTGATATTCCATTAATTTTTTGTAGCGCACCTTCATTTAATATTAATTTTAGTGATAAATATTTATTATATCAAGATTTAATTGCAAAATATCTAAAAAGTATTAATATCCCATTTCTAGATTACAATAATTATTGGGATGAATTATCTTTATCTAAAGAAGATTTTAAGGATCCTACTCACCTAAATAATAGAGGGGCAAAAAAAGTATCAACTCATTTTGCTAATATTATAGAAAAGAAAATTTTATTAAATTTTGATTTAGATAAACTTGATTTTAAAGAAAAGAATATTAGTAAATTTAATGAAATACTTTATCAAGCAAAATCCAAATCTTATAGACTAAATGATTTAATAAGTATTAGTAGTTATAATGTTATTAAGAAAAAAAATGGTTTCGATATTAAAATTGTTTTTGATTCTTCAACTTCCAAAAAGGAGTTGAAAAAATATAGGTTAGGAGTACATATTTATCCAGAAGAGAGCTTTAAAAATTTAATTAGTGATAGAAGTAAGCAAAAAGGTAATGATTTTGATTTACATAATGTTTTATTAGAGGAAACAAAAGAGAATGAAATTTTACTGCAAATAAATACACAAATCAAAGAGTTCGAAAAAATTAAATTGTTTTTATATAATAAAGATAAATATCAAGGTGTTATAGGTCAACCTATTTGGGTAACCAATTTATAAAAATAACCGATTAAATACCATTCTCAATTGATATCAAAAATACAAAAAGCTATAAGTAACCAAGACCTTTCTGAGCTAATGAAAAAGGGTCTTGTTGCTTTGCTTATTAGAGTACTAGGATTTTTAGCGGGATATGTATTTATTTTTTATACCGTAAAACTTTATGGCGCTGAAACACAAGGTCGTTTAGCCTTAAGTTTTTCATTTATGATTATTGGTGCTTTGTTCTGCAGATTGGGAGTTGATACCCATTTTGTGAAAATTTTTGCAATTAAAAATAATTATGATAATGCAAAAGGCATCTATTTTAAAATAGTTCCATTTGTTTTAGGCTTAACATGTATTGTATCCACCATAATTTTCGTGTTTTCAGATGAAATTAGTAATTATGTTTTTAATGATCCAGAATTAAGTATATTTTTAAAATGGACGGCACCTTGTGTTATGTTCTTTACATTTATTCTTTTAAATGCAGGAGTATTTAGAGGGTTAAAAAAAAATGCGTTGTC
>DIAL01000089.1:23058-33381 GCA_002414705.1 Flavobacteriaceae bacterium UBA5079 | reverse complement strand
CTTTTTTGTTTAATGGTGGTCGTTTTGTTTTTTCATTGCTTTTTTTAGGTGTATTTATTTTAATTTATGAATCAACGCCAGTAACCAGTATTATAGCTCATACGCTAGGTATATTTGTGTTATTTTTGATTTCGATTATTTATATTTATAAATATTTATTTCCACTCTCAAAACACACAAATTATAAATCGAAAGGCTTTGTTTTAAAGTCTTTACCTATGCTTTTTTCTGCATCCATGATTGTGTTTTTGGGATGGTCTGATACTATTATTTTAGGTATTTATAGAGAGAGTAGTGTTGTAGGAGTTTATAGTGTCGTTTTAAAGATTGCTGCAGTGACCAGCTTTACTTTTCAAGCTATTGATTCTATTTTAGCGCCTAAACTATCATCTGCTTTCCATGATAATGATATGGCTTTATTTAAAAAGTTGGTTAAATTCTCTACAATAGTTAATTTAATAATTTCATTGTTGGTCGTTATTGTAATTATATTATTTAAAGACATTATTTTAAGGTTTTTTGGTGAAGATTTTAAGTTAGGCTCGACAGCATTAATCATTTTATGCGTTGGCCAACTGTTCAATGCAGTATGCGGACCTGTTGGTTCTATTCTACAAATGACTGGAAGACAAAAAGTATTTCAAAACATTCTATTTATTGCCTTAATAATTAATATAACTTTAAATATATTATTAGTTGAGAAACATGGAATAAATGGAGTTGCTACTGCAACAGCAATAAGTTTAGCCTTTTGGAACATTACAAGTTATATTTATATTCGTAAAACCGTGTTTTAACTCAAAAAAAATGGTTAATAATAAAAGTTAAATTATATTTGTAAGATTTCAATATATTAACGGAAAATTTATTAAAACATGAGATTCATTATTAGCAGTTTTTTAGTTATACTTTTTTTTAATGTCACTACAGCTCAAAATTTACCTGTGGGATTCTCACTTGTTGAAGTGACAGATGAATTAGAAAATATTAGTTGCTTTACATTTATAGATGAAGACACGGCTTTGCTCGCTAATCAAAGTGGTTATGTTTATTTAATTCAAAATAATGATTTAATAGAAGACCAATTGTAAGAATTCCAACAATTACTGTAACATCAGGAGACAGAGGATTAGTTGGGATACAAGTTGATCCAGATTATCCAACTTCACCATATATTTACGTTACTTATACCACAGAGGACTCAACTCACAATAGGGTTTCTAGATTTGAATTTTTAAATTCAACAATAGATTTAGATTCAGAACAAATTCTAATAGATTTAAGTCCATTAACTGCTATTTGGCATACAGGTGGTGCTATTGTAATTGATAATAATGGCTATTTATTCACAACAACAGGTGATAATAGTACTCCAACTAATGCGCAAGACATGAATACTACTCATGGTAAAGTTTTGCGTATTCATAAAGATGGTAGTGTTCCAACCGACAATCCGTATTACGGAGAAGGTGGTGTACAAGAGTTATTTTGGGGGATTGGCCTTAGAAATCCTTATACAATGAATATTCATAGAGAATCTAGTACGATATTTATTAATGATGTTGGAAAAGATGAATGGGAAGAAATTAATGATGCTAGTCAAAGTAATCGAAATTTTGGGTGGCCTATCGAAGAGGGTCTAAATACTACTTCTACTTCAGTATACGATGAACCAACTTATGCTTATCCACATTTTGGAGAACAGGGAATGGCAGGTGACGCACTAACTGGTGGCGCATTTTATGAAACAATTACTCCTATGTATCCACAAGAATATGTAAATAAATACTTTTTTATAGATTTTAATAAACAATGGATTAATACAATTACGCCGGAATTCGATGGGCATGATCATATACATGATTTATCTGATACTAGGGAAACATTTGGCACAGATATCCCAAGAGGAGGCGTATACCTAAAATTGAGTCCAGATGGTTACTTCTATTACTTTAGTCGTATATATAATGTTTTTTATAAAATTGATTATTATGAAGGTAATGAGCCCATAGTGCTTCAATCTCCGGAAGATACAGTTACTATGGATGGGGAGCGTACTAGATTTGAGTTAAGAGCAGCAGGGGCTGAAACTTTAAATTATGAATGGTTTAGAGATGGAAATAGACTTAATAATGGACCCAATTCTAATGTTTATAGTTTTGGCGGAACACATTCGGGTTATGAAGGTGAATATCAAGTAAGGGTATTTAATAACTTTGGCGAAGCATGGAGTGATTTCTTTTATTTAACAGTTGTCCCTTATGATGCACCTGCTGATGTAACCTTGAGCTATCCTTTAAGTACTAGTCTATATCAAGCAGGTGAAACAATATACTTTGAAGCCTCCGCAACAGATATAGTTGATGGTGAGATTTCGTCAGAAAATTTCGAGTGGTTTGTTGAATTTCTTCATAATGATCACATACATGATGGACCTTCAGTGGCATCAGGCGTGAGAAGTGGATACTATACAATTCCAGATGCAGGCGAGACGTCTTCAAATGTTTGGTTTAGGTTTATCGTAAAGGTAAGAGATAATTTTGGTCAAATAACTGAAGAATCTGTTGAGATTTTCCCTAAAACAACAGAAGTTACGTTTTTAACCTCACCTGAAAGTCTTCAAGTAAATATAGATGGTCCAAGCTATGAAACACCAACAACAAAGGTTTTTGTAGAGAATTTAATATTGGAAATAGGCTCTCCTGATTTTCAGATTATTGACGGAGAAAATGCCATATATAGATTAAGTCATTGGTCCGAAGTTTTAAATGAGGATTTTTATACGATACCTGAAGAGAATCTTGAGATTACAGCATTTTTTGAAAGATGTACAAACCCAGATATGGTGTTAAACTTTGATAGTCAAGTATTAGATAATACTGTTGATTCTATATTGTTTAATTGGGAAGCAACAAACCCTCCCTGTATCAAAGGATTTATTTTAGAAAATGAAAACACTGGAGAAGAATTTCACATTTTGGCCGATAAAGATTTAACAAGTTATAGTTTAACAATTGCTAATAATTTACTGTCAAATGTAGAATATCGCTTTAGAATAAAGTCTTATAACGAATATGGCGAATCCATGTATAATTATAATCAAATTACTCTGGGGACTGAAGAGTATGAATTAGATACTAGTAATATATTTCTTTCTCCAAACCCTACTAGAAATATTGTTGAAGTAAAAGGCATGAATTTTAATAGCAATTATAAAATTGATATTTATGATATGCTTGGTAAGCATCTAAATGGCTTAGTTTCTATTGAAGAATTAGAAGATCAATTATATATAAATGCCACTAATCTTCCAAATGGATTATATATTATTCAATTGATAATGAATGATTCAAAAATCAATTTAAAACTAATAAAGAATTAATTGTTCAGAAAACGTAATTCAAAAATGCTTAAAATTTTAAGCTAGGAAAAAAGCATTGATCATTTTATGTGTAGGCCAATGTTCAATGCAGTTTGTGGTCCTGTTGGGTCTATTCTACAAATGACACGCAGCCAGAAAGCTTTTCAAAACATACTTTTTATAGCTTTACTAATTAACATTTCTCTAAACTTGGTTTTAGTTAATAATTATGGTGTCAATGGTGTTGCTATTGCAACGTCAGTTAGTTTAGATTTTTGGAATCTGGTGAGTGTTATTTATATAAGAAAGAATATATATAAATGATATTTTACAACGTTTGAATAAGTTTTTCATACAGTTTTTTATTGACACGTTTACTTTCATATTGTTTAGCAGTCTCTAAGGCCGCAAGTGACATTTTTTCTTTTTCATTAGAGTTGAGTTTATAATAGTGCTTTATGATTTTTACGAGCTCTGTGGTGTCTTTAGGTGGGAATAAATAACCATTTATATTATTTTCAACATATGTTGTTGGTCCAGAAACATTGCATGATACTACTGCAGCACCACAGGACATGGCTTCTAAACCTGTTAATCCTAAACTTTCAGCTTCTCTATAAGTTGGAAAAATATAGAGGTCTAAATCATTATAAATATCAATTAATTCGTCTTGTTTAACCAATCCTAAATAATTGAGATTTGTGCTCAATTCATTTTCTTCAATAAATTCTAAAATCTGACTTTCGTCTGGACCTTTCCCAGCCATTACTGCCTTGAAAGGAATCTCCGCTTCTTTTAGTTCAACTAATGCCTGCAAGTATGTTTTCCAACCTTTTTCTTCTATAAAACGAGAAATGAAACCTAATGAAAGGGTTTTACTGGTAAATGTTTTTTGTTGTTTTGAATAAAATTTATGAGCTTCTATTCCTGCTGATGGTGAAACATAGATTTTGTTTGAATCTAAAAAAGGATAATAATCTATAATTTTTGCTTTAAAATAACTTGTAGGAACAACTATCAAATGTACTTTTTTTAAAATCCGTTTAGCAAAAAAATTTAAAAAAGGGGAATTTTGTAAACCAATAATATCACTTCCATGAGAGTTTATTACCACCTTCTTTTTGTTTAAATTAAAGAGTGATAATATAGGAATGTGATGCGTTAAATAATGTACATATATTAAATCATAATCATTGGATGCATAATTATTAATACAACTGTAATAATGATTTATATAACTTGATAGTTTTTTAAAGATTGAACTAGATTTTCCTTTTATTAAACTTAATTTACTAAATGTAGCACCTTGTTTTTCTAATTCATTTTTAAAGTTTTGAACAAAAACTCCAAATAAAGAATCTGCTGCAGATGGATACATATTTGAGATTAAAAATAATTTCATAGTTTATTTCTTGTTTGTTTTTTAAGTTGCATATTTTTGTAGTATACAAAAGTGATTATGAATGAAAATATTGAAATCAAACCATTACCTTATTTAAGAATATTTTTGGTTATTTTTCTTGCTGTTAATTTGACAGGAATTATAAACTTTCCTTTTTTTTCTGAAATATTAGAAAACACGAAATTATACATATTATGCTTTTTGGGCTTTATAGGCTTCTTAATAGGCACTTTATTCACACGCACAATAAAAATAAAGTTTAAAAGTAATATAAAAGGGAGGTTTAAACCTAAAGTAATTTTTGTTTTATTTGTTTTGATAAATACATTCAGTTTTTGCTTAATTATTTTAACGCATTATCTAAATGGAGGCATACTAATATTGTCGGCTACTAAAAGGTTTGGGACTTTTGCTATTACAAATGTTATAGTTTATACAAGCATCATTATATCATTAATTTTCTTTGCTGAAAGACTTTTAGCAAACAAAAAATTTAAAATTAAATATATAATTTTCATCATAACGCAAGCCTTATTTATAATTTCTTTAGGTTACAGATCTCCTTTAATAATTTTAGTGGGAGGTACTGTTATTCTTTTTTTTGTAATTAGAAATGATTTTCAAAATAGGTATAAGAATATTTTTACCAAAAAAAACCTAATTGGCTTGTTGGTGGTGGTCATGTTAATGTCTTATATCTCTTCCTTTAGAGTGAGTTTAAAGTATAGCCTAACACGTTATTACAAGAATATGGACATAACATATTTTGAGGATAAACCTGTTTTAAAACAATTTATACCAACACTCGCTCTTTTTAGATTTGACCAGCAAATGGTTAAAACTATCATTGAAAAAACAGAAAATAAGCCGTATTATTTAGGATTAGCTTTTTCTAATTTTAAAACATTATTACCAGGAAGTCAATTAGGGGTTAGAAATATTGTAGGCGAAATTGTTGGAGCAAGAAAAATGCCAAATGGAAAACCATGGAGTATAACGCCTACTTTACAAGGTGCCTTATTTATAGACGGTGGATATTTTCTGGTGTTTTTTGGTTTCTTGCTAATTGCCTTTCTCATTGAGTACATAAAGAAAATAATGAAAGAAAAAAAGGATCCATTTTCTTTAACTTTATATGCATTGTTTACCATTAACACACTTATGTGCATTCACACAGGATATTTTGATTTAACGTTTTACATTATGTTAATAATTATTGCATTAATAAAGATTATGACTTACAGGATTAATTTTAGTTTAAAAGGATTTAAATGAATTACATAGATAAATATTCACTAATACCTTTCTTTCTATTTTCTTTCTTTGTGCCCATATATTTACCAGCAAGTAATGTTTTTTTGGCATTATCTATTTTTATTGTTGTTTTTAAGATTGACAAAAAAAACGTAACCTACAATTATAAATTCTTTTTAACATCCACAGCTATGCTATTTTTTGCATATGTTTTAGGTGTTTTTTATTCGGACAATTTTAGTACTGGTTTTAATTTTTTAGGGAGGATAGCTACTTTTCTAATAATACCTTTAGTTCTAGGTTTTAAATCGAAATTAGATTTTCGAAAAGTCCAGAAATCATTATTTTTTGGGTTAACAATAAGCTTGTTTTTTGTTTGTTTATTTTTACTCATAAATGTTCTCATAAATTACATAGATGCAGAAAATTTCACTTTAAGATACTTGTTTAGTTATAGGTATACAACTCAAAAATTCGTTCTGCCTTTGCATGATTCCCATCCTACATATTTAGGTTTATACATTTTGGTAAGTTCTGCTATGTGGGAATTTAACCACTACAAATTAGCAAAAGAAATTCAGATAGTAATTTATTCAGTGTTTTTCGTGAGCTTACTATTTCTGAACAGCCGTATTGTTTTTATTGCAGCCCTTATATACGCTTTATTTTATGTGTTTCTAAAATTAAAAAGCAAAAAACAACGTTTAATTGTACTAGGAACGGGTTTGTTTTTAATGGTGTCTATGCTTTATGTTTTGAAAGACACATATTTCGTTAAAAAATGGCAACGAGGTATTGTTTGGGATTTAACAGAAAATGTAGGTAATAGTAATACAACTAAAAAATTAGTTTCTGATTCACGAATGGCAAGATGGCAAGTAGCAGTTGAAAAAGTTTTGGAAAAACCATTTTTTGGTTATGGTACAGGAATGGAAATGACAGTGTTAAAAGAAGCTTATATTGAAAATGAAATGTTCTTTTCTTTTGAAAAAAAATACAATTCGCATAATCAGTATTTAAATTATTTGATAGAATTAGGATTAATGGGTTTAACAGTCTTCTTCTTTTTCTTAACTTTCAATAGTTATCAAGCAATCAAAACAAAAAAATATGAGCAATTACTGTTAATAGTATTCGTGATTTGTATCTCAACTACTGAAAATGTGTTGGTTCGTAATATGGGAATAACGTTTTTTGCCATGTTTTTTGCCATAAATAAAATAGCTTTAAGTAATGAAAACCAATAATATATCTTCCTTTAGAAAAATAGTATATTTAGTATATGTTTTATTTTTTAAACAAACACCTGAAGATTATAGACCTTATGCTCTATTTTTCCCAAAATTGAGAAGCTTTTTGGTTCGCAAATATCTGAAGAAATGTGGACATAAACCGCGAGTGAAAAAAGGAGCCGAAATATCACCGAATGCAACCTTGGGTAATTATTCAGAATTAGGAACTAACTGTTTAATTCAGGCTAATGTGCATATTGGAAATAATGTTATAATGGGACCAGACGTTAAAGTCTATTCCAGAAATCATAGATATGACAGTTTAGATATACCAATACAAGCACAGGGGAAAAATTATTTTGAAACATGTATTGGAAATGATGTTTGGCTAGGTGCAAATGTTATTGTTACGGCAGGCTGTAACATAGGAAGCCATGTAATCGTAGCAGCAGGAGCCGTAGTTACAAAAGACATCCCGGATTTTGCTATTGTAGGTGGTGTTCCTGCCAAAATATTAAAATATAGAAATGATAAATAATAAGGCCACAATTTTTATAACTAATTATTTAGCCTCGTTATTATTACTATTATTTTTTATATCAGAAAATATTGGTAAAATATCTATATATTATTTCCATGAAAATTCAATGACACAAATAATAGTTAAGGGTCTTGCTTTATGTCTTTTCACTATTTCGTTGGTTTTTAGTAAAGATATAAAGCTTAAATTATTGTTTTGTGCCATATTAGGTTGCTTCTTATTTGGTCAATTATTTATTCCAAACTCATTCCAGATTGATATTATTAGTCTTTTTTTTAAGTACTTATTTCTACTTTTATTATTGTTCTATTTTAAGGAAAAACCGCTTAATGAAAAAGCACGTGATATTTTATTTAAAACATTTGAATACATTATAACATTAAATACGGTTTTAGTTTTTATTGGCTTCCTGTTTAGTATTCATTTTTTAAAGTCTTACACTGGTGATAGATTCGGTTATAACGGGTTGTTCGTAAATTCGTCAACCGGATCATATATTTACATAATAACACTATTTTATTTTTTAAATAAATACAAAGAAAATTTTATAGTCAAACCAATGGCCATTTTCATTTTATTGGGTAGTTTGTTAATAGGCACTAAAGCTGTTTATGTATCCGTATTTTTTATTTTAGTCTATTATTTATTTGCATTCACCAAAAACAAGAAAATAATAATCGGTATATCGTTACTCCTAATTATTTTAATAATTTTCGGATATTTAAATTTCTTTCAATTCGGAGTGTTTAATGATATTAGAGTGAATGATGGCTTTCTAACCACATTATTATCCTTCAGAAATTATAATTTAATGAATGATACCTTACCCTTTTTAAAAGATAATTGGCATTTGACTAATTATGTGATAGGAGGTATAAATGATTTTTCTTTAAAATCTGAAATGGGATTTATTGATCTTCTGTTTTTCTTTGGAATAATTGGAGCTGTAGTCTACCTAATAACCCTCTCAAAAGTCTTTTTAACCTTTAAATTAAATAAAATATCTACTTTATTTCTTTTTGTGGTAATAAGCATTATTTTTATTGCTGGAAATTTTTTTACATATTCCAACATTGCTATTTACTTATTGATTATTAGAGAATCTTTTAAGGAAGATAGTCGAATATGATATATTTGTAAGCTACTTAAAATACAATAAATGAACATATCAGTAATAGGAACAGGCTATGTAGGTTTAGTTACCGGAACATGTCTAGCCGAAACAGGTAACAATGTCTTATGTATAGACATTGACGAAAGTAAAGTTAAAAAAATGCAAGATGGTATCGTACCAATCTACGAACCATTACTAGATACACTTTTCGATAGAAACATACAGGCAAATCGTTTAAAGTTTTCTACCTCATTGGAAGAAGGCCTAAACCATGGCGATATTATTTTCTTGGCACTACCAACTCCAGAGGATGAAGATGGCTCGGCTGATTTATCCTATGTGTTAGGAGCTGCAAAAAATATTGGAAAATTAATAAAAAGCTACAAAGTAATTGTCGATAAAAGTACCGTTCCTGTAGGAACAGCCGATCGTGTTACTGAAGCTATTGCTAATGAAACGACTGTAGAATTTGATGTGGTTTCCAATCCAGAATTCTTACGGGAAGGTTTTGCGGTTGAAGATTTTTTAAAGCCAGAACGTATTGTTATTGGTTCCAGTTCAGATAAAGCAACTCAACTTATGGAAAAACTCTATAAGCCATTTGTGCGCTCTGGAAATCCGATAATTATCATGGATGAGAAATCGGCAGAACTTACCAAATACGCAGCTAATTCATTTTTAGCAACCAAAATTACCTTTATGAACGAAATAGCAAACTTCTGTGAAAAAGTTGGAGCTGATGTTGATAAAGTACGAATTGGTATGGGAACCGATTCAAGAATTGGTAAACGCTTCCTATTTCCTGGAATTGGATATGGTGGCTCTTGCTTCCCTAAAGACGTTAAAGCACTCCATAAATCAGGAAAAGACAATAATTATAACTTTGATATTCTAAATGCAGTTATTAAGGTAAATGATATACAAAAACGAGTACTTTTACCGCGTATTGATGCGTTTTTTAAAGGCGATTTAAAAGACAAAAAAATAGCTATTTGGGGCTTGGCTTTCAAACCAGAAACCGATGATATTCGTGAAGCACCAGCTTTATATATTATAGAAGATTTACTTAAAAATGGCGCTTCCATAACCGCATTCGATCCAGAAGCCATGGAGAACGTTGAACGAAAATTTGGAAATCAAGTTACGTTTGCATCAGATATGTACTCGGCAATTCAAAATGCCGATGCCTTGATTATCTGTACAGAATGGAGTATCTTTAGAACACCAGATTTTAATAAACTGAAATCTGAAATGAATGCACCAGTTATTTTTGATGGTAGAAATTTATACGACGTTCAGGATATTAAAAATGAAGGCTTTTATTATAGTTCAATAGGAAGAAAGACAATAGATTAATGAAAAAGGTATTAATAACAGGAGCGGCTGGTTTTCTAGGTTCTCATTTAAGCGATCGTTTTA
>DIAL01000089.1:12481-22993 GCA_002414705.1 Flavobacteriaceae bacterium UBA5079 | reverse complement strand
AGCGATCGTTTTATAAAAGAAGGGTTTCACGTCATTGGTATGGATAACTATATTACAGGCGATTCTAAAAACATCAAACATTTACTTGATAACCCTAATTTTGAATTTATCGAGCATGATGTAACTGAATTTATAAAAATCGAAGGAGATTTGCATTATATCTTACACTTTGCATCACCAGCAAGCCCTATCGATTATCTAAAAATACCCATTCAAACATTAAAAGTAGGTTCTTTAGGAACACATAACTTGTTAGGTCTTGCTAAAGCTAAAAATGCCAGAATATTAATTGCATCTACATCCGAAGTTTATGGAGACCCTTTAGTACATCCACAAACTGAAGATTATTATGGAAATGTAAATACCATAGGACCACGAGGCGTTTATGATGAAGCCAAACGTTTTCAAGAATCCATAACCATGGCATACCACAGGTTTCACGGTGTAGAAACCCGAATTGTCCGAATTTTCAACACCTATGGACCGCGAATGCGCCTAAATGATGGTCGTGTTATTCCTGCTTTTATGGGACAAGCTTTACGAGGTGAAGATTTAACTGTTTTTGGCAATGGTTCTCAAACGCGTTCTTTTTGTTATGTTGACGATCAAGTTGAAGGTATTTATAACTTGCTTTTTAGCGATTATTCCTATCCTGTAAATATTGGTAACCCTCATGAAATTACCATAAAAGACTTTGCTGAAGAAATTATAAAACTAACAGGAACTGATCAGAAAATTATTTATAAGGAACTTCCAACCGATGATCCGTTACAAAGACAGCCAGATATTACCCTAGCTAAAAAACTATTAAATTGGACACCTAAAGTGGACAGAGCAGAAGGTATGGCTAAAACGTTTAGCTATTTTAAGCAATTATCTGCTGAAGAGTTAAATAAAAGCGAACACAAAGATTTCTCCAAGCATATTAAAAATTAATGAGCCAAATAAAACACGGTAGATACTCTATTTATATTAGGCCTATTTCTTATTTGGTAGATTTAGGCATTATAAATGGTTTAGCTATTTTATACTTTTTTAATTTCCAATATCCTTTAATTTTTGTTTCTGTTACAACTATTGCCTGGATGTTTGTATCTGTAAACTCGAAGTTTTATGAGGTGTACAGATATACCAGAGAAATTACCATTTTGTCATTAGTTTTTAGACAAATGATACTTTTTGGCTTATTTGTTTTGGCTTATTCTGGCTTCTATCACGATCTAGATATTCGCCCTAAAATTATATTTAAATACGTATTATTTTCCTTTATTTTAATTACCGTTTTTAAGTTTGCCTTTTATTATTTACTTCAAAAATACCGATCTTCTTTTGGTGGTAATTACAGAACAACTGCCATTTTAGGTAAGAATAAACAAACCATTGCATTAGAGAATTTTTTTAATTCTAATCCCGAATATGGATATAAGCATAAAAAAACATTCAATTTAAAAAATAAAGATACGTTTGACTTGGATGCGTGCTTACATTTCCTGAAAAAAGAATCAATAGAAGAAATATATTGCTCAATTTCTGAACTTTCAAATACACAAATGATGAAAGTGATTGATTTTGCTGATAATAATCTTATTATACTTAAATTCCTTCCAGATAATAAAGATATTTATTCCAAAAAATTAAAGTATGAGTATTACGATTATATTCCAATCCTATCTTTAAGAAATATACCTTTAGAAGAGTCTGCTAATCAATTCGTCAAACGTCTTTTTGATATTCTGTTTTCTTCATGTGTTATTATCTTTATTTTATCATGGTTAACACCTATTATTGCTATTTTAATAAAATTAGAATCTAAAGGACCTGTATTTTTTAAACAATCTAGAAATGGATTTAATTACAAGGAATTTGATTGTTATAAATTTCGTTCTATGACACCTAATAAAGATGCTCATTTATACCAAGCAACTCGTGGAGATCAACGCATAACAAAAACAGGTAAGTTTATTAGAAAAACAAGTATTGATGAGCTACCACAATTTTTTAATGTACTTTTTGGCGATATGTCAGTTGTAGGACCTAGACCTCACATGGTAAGCCATACCAATATGTACGCTAAACGCATTGATAAGTTTATGGTACGCCATTTTGTAAAACCAGGTATAACCGGGTTAGCTCAAATTAGTGGATTCCGTGGTGAAGTAGAAACAGATAAAGATATTATTGGTCGTGTAAAATATGATATCTTTTATATTGAAAACTGGTCTTTACTTTTAGATTTAAAGATTATTATTAGAACATTTATTAATGCGGTTAAAGGGGAAGAAAAAGCCTATTAAAGCATAGCTTTTAGTTTTAATAATTGACTATTAAAGTCGAAATTATCTTTTGCTGTTTGTTGAATCAAATTACGCTTTTTTAAATCTAATTCATCCTTTCTTAACTCTTGAATTGATTTATTTAATTGACTGTAATTTCCAGCTTCAGCTATCCAACCCAATTGATGTTGTTTAATAATATCTTCACCCTCACCACCTCCAAAATAAAGCATAGGAAGCCCTAATCTGGCATATTCAAATACCTTGGAAGGTACAGAGCCATAAATCCTATTTAGTAGCGGAATAATAGTTATATCGTAATTTAATAAGGCTTTATGTAATGTAGTTCGGGAAACTTCGCCATGGTAAATAATGGGTAATTCCGGATTTTCAGAAATAAAGTTAATTATATGTTGTTGTTCAGAGCCAGCACCATAAATATGAAATACAATGTTCCTGTAATCTAACGATTTACATAGTTTATATATGCCTTGTGCTACGCCTAATAATCCTGCATAAACTAAAGAAATTTTCTCTATGTTATCAGGCCGTTCTTGTAATTTAGGACACCCAAAATCAGGATAATTCCGATATAAAAACGTCTCTTTTTCTGGAAATAGCGTTTTTATATGAGTTAAAATCTCGTTACTCTGACCTAAAACTAAATCCGCTTTTTTGTAATTAAATCGCTCAATTTTTTCTAGCATTTTATAACTGAAATTCTTTTTTAAGGCACCTAATTCTAAACCAGCAATTGGCCATAAATCACTCACATTTAAAATAAGCTTTCTTTTTTTACGTCTCAAACATACCATACAGGTAAATGCAACCAATAATGGAGGCGATTGTACAATAACTGTTTTCGGAATTTTGTTCCAAATAAAAAACCAAGTTAAACTTAAACTATAAGACAACATAGCCAATAAACGCAGTAGTTTATTTTTAGAGTTACTAGCATATAGCCATAATCTATGAATGGTTATGTTATTTTCAGTGGTTGTTTGTTTAAATTTTCCACGATAACCATCAAAAATCTCACCTTTTGGGTAATTTGGTAAAGGTGTAATTACAGACACTTTAAAATGTTGTTTTTCTAAACCTGTTGCTAAATGAAAAATCCTATTGGAAGCAGCTCCAGTTTCAGGTGGGAAATAACTGGTTATTATGAGAATATCTCTCATCATGAAGGTAAATTTATTACAGATGAAAATTGTTTCAATTTACCGCTTTTAGATCGTTTAAGCGCATCTTGACGCTCGAATATAACCGTTAAATTGGGTTCTAAATATCGTGTCATTTCATTACGAATCTCTTGCATTTTTTCTTCAGATAATGAATTTGTACTCACATAAATAATTTTAAACGTATCTATTTTAGTCTGCTGAATAATGAATTCTTTCACAACACCATCATCCTCAATAATACTTTTGGTAATATAGTAAAAGGTTAAACCAGCTGCTTTTTTGCCACTTGGTAAAACAGCCATATCATTTGTTCTTCCAATCAGCCTTTCCAGAATAAGCTTTTTAAACGTGCTTTTTTCTGAAAGTATGCCAATATCACCAATATCATAACGTATAAATGGATGTGCTTGGTTGTAAAGCGATGTAATCACAATTCGCCCTTCTTCGCCTAAAGGTAAAACGCGATTATTACTATCTAAAATTTCAACGTATAATGTTTCATTGTTTATTATCCAATCATTTTCTACATTTTGAAATGCAATTAAATCGAGTTCAGAAGCGCCATATTCGTTAATTACGGGAATACCAAATTGTTTTTCCATAAGTAATTTATCAGCAACAAAAAGCATTTCTGATGTGACAACACATGCTTTTAATGTTGGACAAACAGCCTTTAAAATGAGGTTTTTCCGTTCTAAAAATTTGGCAAATTGAACGATGGAACTGGTATAACCATTTAAATAATCAAAAGGAGTAGATGTAAACTTTTTAAGATAATTTTCAAAAGCAGCATCACTTAAATCAAAAACCGAAAATCGTAACCGACTACTTAATAAATCCTTGAAACGTTCTTTGTAATAACCTGTCTTATCTAAAGGAATACCATAAAATCGGGCTTGTTTGGAACTGTTGAAATCCAATCCATACCAACCAAATCTGTTTTTTATAACAGCCCAAGTTAGCGCATGACAAACATAATCTTTAGCAAAAATAAAAGGATCACCAGAAGAACCAGACGTTTTATTCACATAAACGTTTTTAAGATTGTAACCTTTGGAAAGTCGCTCTTGTAACGGTTTCTGTAAATCACGTTTGGTCATAATGGGAATGGAATTCCAATCAGACACATTTTCGTCGTTTAAAAACTCTTTATAAAAATTATTATTTTGAATGTGATACGCTACAATCTCCTTTTTTTTCTTTTCAATGTAACGTTCAAATTCACTGTCTGATTGCGTTTGGATACCTTTCAAAATCTGTTGTGCTTTCTTTATGGGAAAACCATTAAATTGTAATGAAAGGTCAAATAAATTCAAATGAAATTGGCTTAAGATGTTTTTGTAAAATAATTGTTTTTTAAGCGTAAAAGCAATTATTTTTGCAGCAAACAATAACAACATGAATATTTTAATATTAGGATCAGGAGGCAGAGAGCATACCTTTGCCTGGAAATTACAGCAAAGTCCGTTATGTAAAGAACTTTATGTAGCGCCTGGAAATTCTGGAACGGCTGCTATAGCTGAAAACGTAGCCATTGGTGTTACTGATTTTCAAGCTATTAAAACACTGGTTCTTGATAAAAATATTACTATGGTTGTTGTTGGTCCTGAAGATCCATTGGTTCAAGGAATTCATGATTTCTTTTTAAATGATGCCGAAATAAAACACGTTTCAGTTATTGGACCCGAAAAAGCAGCAGCCGAATTAGAAGGAAGCAAAGAATTTGCTAAAGAATTTATGATGCGTCATAATATTCCTACTGCAGCATATCAAAGTTTTAATGCGCATACTGTAGAAGCAGGTTATCAGTTTTTAGAAACTTTAAAACCACCATATGTTTTAAAAGCAGATGGTTTAGCAGCTGGAAAAGGTGTGTTAATTTTAAATGATTTAAATGAAGCGAAAGCGGAACTTAAAAGCATGTTGGTTGATGCTAAATTCGGAGAAGCTAGCACCAAAGTGGTTATTGAAGAATTTTTAGATGGTATTGAATTAAGCTGCTTTGTGTTAACCGATGGTAAAAACTACAAAATCTTGCCAACTGCCAAAGATTATAAACGAATTGGTGAAGGTGACACGGGTTTAAATACAGGAGGAATGGGAGCTGTTTCTCCTGTGCCATTTGCTACGCCTGAATTTTTAAATAAAATAGAAGAACTAGTTGTAAAACCAACCATAAGTGGACTTCAAAAAGATAATTTACCTTATAAAGGATTTGTTTTTATTGGCTTAATAAAAGTAGGTAATGAGCCTAAAGTTATTGAGTATAACGTTAGAATGGGAGATCCTGAAACGGAAGTGGTTTTACCACGTTTAAAGAATGATTTGGTTGAAATTTTCCAAGCTATTTCTAATCAAACTTTAGATTCTATAAACATTGAAATTGATGAGCGTGCAGCTACAACGGTTATGTTAGTGTCTGGAGGCTATCCGGAAGCTTACCAAAAAGGTAAAGAAATTACGGGTTTAAATAACCTGGTAGATGTATTGCCTTTTCATGCAGGTGCTGTTTTAAAGGATGGTAAAGTAGTTACATCTGGCGGTCGAGTTATGGCAATAACAAGCTATGGAAATACGTACAGTGAGGCACTAAAAAAATCGTATCAAAATATAGACAAGCTACATTTTGATACGATGTATTATAGAAACGATATTGGTTTCGATTTATAAATAACTGTGAGAAGAGATTGTTTTATTCTCTTCATTATTATCGTTGTATTTTTTCAGTTGTAGCATCCAATAGGTAAATGCAACAAAACCAACAACTATAAAAAGCCAGTTTAATGTATTTGCAGCAGCCCAGTTTTCAAGCTCTAAAGCTCTTAAAGCATCAAAAGGTGCAAATAAAACATTTACAAATAAGTCTTCAATTGCGTAAAAAAAATCGGTCATAATATATAAATTTTAAGGCTTTTAAAGCGCGTGAAATATCTTAATTAAGATGTTATGATGCAAAATTACATCTTTTTCAAATTAAATTTTAATAATTTGAAGAGAATATTAGTAATTTACATGAATCAATAAAACTCTAAAAGTGATTTTCTCCTAATTATATGATCTCAAAATTCTTTAAAAAAGCAACACCTATTCATTTTGTAATAATGAGTATGGTTTTGTTTTTGGGTTTTATGCTTACCAAACTGCGTATTCATCCTGAAATTAGCTTTGCATTTGTGCTCAAGCAATTTGCTTTATTTGGTGTGTGTGTGCTTTCGCTTTTTATCTTCGATTTCTTTACAAGCAAGAATAGTTTAACAAAAAAAAATAGTTATAACCTGTTGTTTTATGGTTTGTTTATGGTGTTAATGTTTCAAACATTTTTAAATACCAAACTCGTAATTGCCAATCTGTTTATATTATTAGCGTTAAGACGTATTGTAAGCCTGCGATCAAAAAAACAGCAAAAGAAAAAAATCTTGGATGCAACCATTTGGATTTCTATTGCAACACTTCTCTTTTTTTGGAGTTCGTTGTTTTTTATTGTTCTTTTTGCAGCGCTTTTTCTATATGGAATTACAGATATTAAAAATTGGATTATTCCTTTTATTGGAATGCTTTTGGTAGCCGTTATTACCTATTCTATTTTAATTGTATTTAATATTGATTTTTCAGATTATATAAACAGTTTTGAAGTCGGAAAGAATTTCGATTTCAGTATGCTAAACAACCGTCAAATTATCATAGCTGCAACTATTTACTTTTCCTATTTTATTTGGTCGTTGTTTTACTACTTACAGAATCTTAAAAATAAATCTAAAAGTTACAGACCGTCTTATATGCTCATTCTTTTTTCTGCTATTATAGCATTGGTGATTATTATTATTTCACCCGAAAAAACGGGAGCCGAATTTATTTTCTTAATTGCACCTTTAGCAATAATTGTAACGAATTACATGGAGTTAATTTCTGAAAAATGGTTCCGTGAGGTCTTAATTTGGATTCTTATTTTGGCACCTTTTGCTAGTTTAGTTTTGTAGTTTTACACCAAAAGCCAAATCGCCAGCATCACCCAATCCAGGTGTTATATATCCTAGATCTGTTAATTTTTCATCTACTGTTGCTATCCATAAATGCGTTTCGGCATCAAAATGTTTAGATACATAATCCAAGCCTTCTTGCGCACCAATAACGCTTACCAAATGCACGGATTTAGGTTTTCCAAATGGCTTTAAAGCTTCAAAAGTAGCCACCATAGATTGGCCAGTTGCCAACATCGGATCGGCCAAAATAAGCGTCTTCCCTTCTAAATTTGGGCACGCTAAATATTCTACAATAATTTCAAAACTTTCCGGATTGTGTTTATGATGTCTGTAGGCAGAAATAAAGGCGTTTTCAGCTTTATCAAAATAATTTAATAACCCATTATGAAGCGGAACGCCTGCGCGTAAAATGGAGCATAAAACAATATCATCAGATGTTATAAATTCGGAAGCCATGCCAATAGGTGTCTCGATATTTATAGATTTATATTGTAAAGATTTGCTTAATTCGTAACCTAAAATTTCACCTGTTCGTTCAATATTCCGCCTAAAACGCATAGTATCTTTCTGGATGTTCACATCACGCATTTCTGAAATAAAGGTATTTAAAATGGAATTTTGAAGCGAGATATTATGAATATTCATGGTGTTTTGGTTTTGTTTTGAACTGTAAAGTTAATAAATAGGTTTATATTTGTATTTCAAAATTCTTACATTATGTTTTCAGAAAAAGCCAATAAAATATTTCAAGATGTTATAGAAAAATATCATGTTATTAATACGGTAGATCAACCTTTTAGCAACCCTTATAATAAAGATTCAGAAACATTAGAGCATTTATTGTACAGAAAATGTTGGATAGATACCGTTCAGTGGCATTATGAAGATATTATTCGTGACCCACAAATTGATCCTGTTGCTGCCTTAAAATTGAAACGTCAAATTGATGCTTCTAATCAGGATAGAACTGATATGGTAGAATATATTGACAGCTATTTTCTAGAAAAATACAATCATGTAAAGCCCAAAGCGAACGCAACTATCAATACCGAAAGTCCTGCTTGGGGAGTTGATAGATTATCTATTTTGGCGCTTAAAGTGTATCACATGAATGAAGAGGCAACACGTACAGACGCAACTGATGCGCATTTAGCCGCTTGCCAAACGAAATTGAATGTTTTGTTGGAGCAGAGAGTTGATCTTTCTACAGCAATTGACACCTTATTAGCAGACATTGAAAAAGGCGATAAATACATGAAAGTGTACAAGCAAATGAAAATGTACAATGACGATGAACTAAATCCAGTGTTACGTTCTCAAAAATAATAGTTTGTCATTCAGAACATTCCAACAATTGTTGGAGTTGAAGAATCTTTGTTAAATGTTTCCATTGCATTTAAGATGATATAAAGCATGTCCAAACCTAAACACATACTCGTTATTCGACTCTCGGCAATGGGAGACGTTGCTATGACAGTTCCTGTGCTTCGCGCGTTTACGCAACAATATCCTAATGTGAAAATTACCGTTCTTACACGTGATTTTTTCACACCTTTGTTTCGCGATTTAAAAAACGTAACCGTGTTTCATGCAGATGTAAAAGGAAAACACAAAGGTTTAGTTGGTTTATATAAATTGTCTCGAGAATTAAAAAAAGAAAAATGCGATGCCATTGCTGATTTGCACAAGGTTTTACGAACCAAAGTGTTAAAACCATTTCTAGGTATTCGTAAAGTAGCTACCATTGATAAAGGCCGAAAAGCCAAAAAACAACTCACCAAAGGCAAGATCTTTGAACCATTAAAAACCACACATCAACGTTATGCAGATGTATTTGAAACGCTCGGTTTTCCGTTAGATTTAAGTAAACCCAATTTCCCAATTCCGGCAGCTTTAAACCCAAATATTTCAAATATAATAGGAGGTTCTAATAAGAAACGTATTGGTATTGCCCCATTTGCGGCTCATGATGGAAAAAAATATCCATTGGAACTCATGGAGCAGGTTATTAAAGAATTGGCTAAAAACCATCAGGTTTTATTATTTGGAGGTGGGAAAAAAGAAGTTCAGATTTTAAATTACTTCGAATCTGAAGCAGACGGTATTATTAATATGGCTGGAAAATTATCATTTAGTGAAGAGTTGGATGTGATTTCCAATCTAGATGTTATGCTTTCTATGGATTCTGGAAATGCGCATTTAGCAGCAATGCTTGGCGTAAAAGTGGTGACTATTTGGGGAGTTACGCATCCATTTGCCGGATTTGCACCTTTTAACCAACCAGTTGATTACGCCTTGGTAGCGGATAGAAAGCAGTACCCGAAAATCCCAACATCTATTTACGGAAACAAATATCCAGGCGATTATAAGGATGCTGCTGGGAGTGTTTCTGTGGAAAGGGTTGTTGCGAAGATTACTGCTGTTTTAAATTAATTTATTTCTCGCAAAGCCGCAAAGCCGCAAAGCCGCAAAGTCGCAAAGCCGTTAAGTTGTTTATTGATTAGTTGTTAAGTCGTGGATTCCGTTTTTAACGTGTCAAAAAAAATCTTTCTTCTAAAATCTAAAATCTAAAAGCAAAGCAGGCTAATTTCTATTCGCCCAATTTATTTTGTCTATCGATGCATTCTCTCCTTTTGGGAGAGATGTCCGAAGGACAGAGAGGGCTTATATATCATCATAATCCACCTTCAAAGTCGGTGTGGTTGGATGTGCTTGACAGGTTAAAATTAAGCCTTCGGCAACTTCACTATCGGTTAAAATATTATTTTGTCGCATGGTTGCTTCACCTTCCGTAATTCGTGCTAAACAGCTACTGCAAATTCCACCCTGGCAAGAATATGGTGCATCTAAATCTTCATCTAAGGCGGCTTCTAAAACGGTTTGTTTTTGACTCATCTCAAACGTGGTTTCTTCTTCATCAACTATAACCGTTATTTGGGTTTTTCCATCTGCAATAGTTGTAGTTGATATATCTTCAGCAGGTTTTGCTGCTTTAAATAATTCAAAATGAATACGATCTGTAGGTGTATTATGTTCGGTTAAAACATCTTTTACCGCATGAATCATAGCTTCTGG
>DIAL01000089.1:0-12382 GCA_002414705.1 Flavobacteriaceae bacterium UBA5079 | reverse complement strand
CCACATAAGTAATAAGCATCCACATCAATATGTTTGTACTTGTTTTTCATGACGTAGTTAACCGTACTTTTTTCAATCCGACCAAAAATAGCGTCGGTTTCATCGGCTTGGCTAAATACAAATTGAATCGTGAAACGTTCTTTATAAGTATGTTGTAAATCCAATAACTCTTGCAAAAACATCGTGTCTTTAGTCGTTTTGTTACCATAAACCAAGATGACTTTACTATGAATTTCTTCTTCTAAAGCGCATTTTACAATACTTAAAATAGGTGTAATTCCGCTACCTGCAGCAAATAAGGCTATGTTTTTTGTTTTCTTGTCGTTGGGTTCAAAAACAAAACGACCTTTTGGTGGTGCAACTTCTAGTTGGTCGCCAACTTGTAAATCATTATTAGCATAAGCCGAAAACGTTCCGTCTTTAACTTCTTTGACAGCTACTTTTAACTCACCACTTTTAGGTGAGGAACACAAAGAATAATCACGACGAACTTCCTGACCGTTTAAATTGGTTTTTAGGGTAATGTATTGACCAGCTTGAAATGCGTAAACCGATTTTAAATCCGCAGGAACCTGAAAACTAATGGTAACCGATTTGTCTGTTTCTCTATGAAGTTCTTTAACTGAAAGTGTATGGAAGTGTGACATGTATTGATTTTTTACAAAAATAGTGAAGCCATTGATTTTTAGCTTATAATTATTTAAAAATTTGCATGCATAAGAAAATTATGTATATATTTGAATAGTATGGCGAATTCCAATTTATATAAAGGCAGTTTAACTACCATCATTTTAAAGCTTTTAAGTGAGCATGATAAAATGTATGGTTATGAAATTACACAGAAAGTAAAAGCACTCACCAAAGGCGAATTAAAAATTACCGAAGGTGCTTTGTATCCATCACTTCATAAATTGGAAGCCGAAGGTTTGCTGGATGTTGAGGTAGCAAAAGTAGATAACCGTTTACGTAAATATTATAAACTGACCGAAAAAGGGACGACTGAAACCGTTCATAAATTAAGCGAATTGGAACAATATATTGCCACACTTCAATCATTAATTAACCCTAAATTGAGTTATTAATTTATGGCATTAAGCACAGAAAATATTCATTTTATAGAAACATACCTAAAAAAATCGGGAGTTGTATTTATGGATATTCGTCTGGAAATGGTGGATCATGTGGCTTCTGAAATTGAAACACGAGTTAACGATGGCGATTGTCGTGATTTCTATTTTATATTCAAGGATTACATGGTTGAAAACAAGCGACATTTATTAAAAAGAAGCGATGGCTATTATAAAATAGCAGATAAAAGTAATTTAAAAGCATTGTTTAAAAAGGCGACATCTGTTTTTGGAATAGTATCACTTTTAGGCTTGGGTTTCCTTCTTTTAACGGTTAGAAGTTATTTAGAACCAGATGTAACACATACCATTTTAAAATATGCGCCAATGATCATATTAATTCTTTTTGGATGTATCTATTTCGTTTTCACAAAAATTAAAAAAGAGCGTTTTTCACTGTTAGAACGTATTGGATTTTATTTTGCTATTCTCTTTCATATAGTTAACATGGTTTATAGTAGTTACAACTCGAGTCAATCTCTAGAAAGTAGTCCAGGTTTGGCTATCATGTTTTTTACGACGGTTATATTATGGATATTTCTTTTGATTGTTATTAATACATTTCAATTACGATCCTTTTATTTTTCCAAATATAAACATGCATTATAAAATATGGCATTAACCCAAGAACATATTGAAAATTTATATGCCTTTACCAGAAAGCACTTTGTAGAATATTACGATTTGCAAACCGAACTCGTAGATCATATGGCAAATGATATTGAAGCTATCATGGTTAAAAATCCGCATAGTACTTTTGAGGAAACGCGCGATGCATCGTTTAAAAAATTTGGCATTTTTGGGTTTATGGAAGTCGTAGAGCAACGCCAAAAAGCCATGTCTAAAATTTATATGAAACTACTCTGGAACTATGTCAAAGACTGGTTCAGATTACCACAAATTATTTTAACTACTGCTATTTTTGGAATCCTTTACACGGTTTTCTCTACGGAAATTGGGAGTTATGTATTTATCGTTTCCTATCTAATACTTTGCTTGTTTTTATTTATAAGAACCATATCCATAAATAGGGAAATAAAAAGAAAGCGGAAAGCAAAGGAAAAATTGTGGCTTTTAGAAGACATCATTTATGGCAATGCATCCATTGGAACTCTAATTTTAGGACCTCAAGTGTTTCAATTAATTAATCTTACTGACAGTTTTAGTGGGTTTATGCCGCTAATATGTGCAAGTGTTTTTACGGTTATTTTAATTTACACATATATCTCTGCTGTTATTTTGCCGAAAAATGCTACTTTTCATCTTCAAGAAACATATCCTGAATATGCCTTGTAACAAATTATGTTTTTTGACTACTTATAATTAACCAAACACTAAAAAATGATTAAACAATTTTTAAGCCTCGAATGGAAACAGTTTAAAAGGGCTTCGTACTTTCAAAAAGGGCTTGCTATAAAAATATTTCTCATTTTAGGAGCTTTATATTTTGGCGGTATTGCTCTATTTATGGGCGTTGGCATGTTTTTTATTGCTAGAAAAGCAATTCCTGAAGTTGACCCTATTGTAACCATTAATAATTTTTTAATTTATTGGTTTTTATTTGAACTTCTTATTCGCTATTTCATGCAGCAATTACCTGTAATGAATGTCAAGCCTTTAATGACTATTCCTGTAAAAAAAGATACGGTAATACACTATTTATTAGGTAAAACTACGCTGTCATTTTTTAACTTTTTATCCCTGTTTTTATTTCTGCCATTTAGTATCGTTTTGTTAGTAGAAGGTTATTCTCCATTAAATGTAGTCTGTTGGTTTTTATCTATCATACTGCTAACATTATCCATTAACTTTTTAAATTTTCTAGTTAATAAAAGTAATACGGTATTTTATATTGCGGCACCTCTATTATTAGGTTTAGTTGCTTTGGAATTTTATGGTATTTATACCGCTTCAGAGCCAATGGGTATTGCGTTTAACACGTTATATAGTCAGCCGTATTTAGCTGTAATTCCATTACTACTTTTGGTTGTTTTGTATAAATTAAACTTCAAATATGTTAAGAGTGGATTTTATTTAGATGATGCTGTTTCTAAAAAAGTCAAAGCAGTAGAAGCTACCGATTTATCATGGTTTGATAGATTTGGAAGCATTGCACCATTTTTAAAGAACGATATCAAATTAATTTGGCGAAATGCTAGACCAAAACAAACCATGTTCATGTCTTTCATGTTTTTGTTTTATGGACTTGTTTTTTACACTCAAGATATGTATCGGGAAATGCCAGCTATTTTGGCATTTGCATCTATGTTTGTTACTGGTGGATTTTTAATGACCTTCGGGCAATTGGTTCCATCATGGGATAGTGAATATTACAAACTATTAATGAGCCAGAATATTCCTTACCGGAAATACCTAGAATCAAAATGGTATTTAATGGTAGTGGCAGTAGCTATTTCATTTGTCTTAAGTACGCCTTATATTTATTTTGGTTGGGATATTTTTGGCATGATAGCAGCAGGTGCTTTGTTTAATATTGGTTTAAATTCATTTCTTACACTTTTTGGAGGTGCTTTAAATAGGATTCCGGTGGAGTTAAATACCAAAGCTAAAGCCTTTAGTAACACCAATGGCTTTAATCCAACACAACTACTTATTGGTTTACCAAAATTTTTACTCCCAATGGGTTTGTTTTATATACCTTACAAACTGGTTAATTTTGAAACAGGTATTATCGTTTTAGCCTTAAGTGGTATTGTAGGAATTGTTTTCAAAAATTTCTTTTTAAGAAAAATTGAAAATGTGTACCAAGATGGAAAATACAAAACCATTGCTGCTTTTAGCGAAAAAAAATAATCAATCATTTAATTACAATTACTCATGATAATTACATCAAATCTCTCCAAAAAATATAATGACACACAGGTTCTTCATATTGAATCTTTAGACATTCCTAAAGGTCAAAGTTTTGGATTAGTCGGAAATAATGGTGCTGGAAAAACTACGTATTTCAGTTTGTTATTAGATTTAATTCAACCAACTACAGGTTACATTAAAAACAATGATGTTTTGGTAAATGAAAGTGAAGATTGGAAACCATTTACATCAGCCTTTATTGATGAAAGTTTCTTAATTGGCTATTTAACTGCTGAAGAATATTTCTATTTCATAGGCGAATTACGTGGTCAGAATAAATCGGATGTTGATGCCTTAATTTCACAGTTTGAAGATTTTTTCCATGGCGAAATATTAAATCAGAAAAAATATTTACGAGATTTAAGTAAAGGAAATCAAAAAAAAGCAGGTATTGTTGCTGCTTTAATTGGAAATCCTGAAGTCATTATTTTAGATGAACCCTTTGCTAATTTAGATCCAACTACGCAGATTCGTTTAAAAGGAATTATTAAAGATTTAGCCGAAACAAAAGGCGTTACCGTTTTAATTTCTAGTCACGATTTAATGCACGTTACAGATGTATGTGAACGTATAGTAGTGCTAGAAAAAGGCGAAGTTGTAAAAGATTTAAGAACCAGTGCTGCTACCTTAAAAGAACTAGAAGCGCACTTTGCTGGAACAGAAACTGTTTAAAAGTCTGCTCTTTTTTTATAATAATTCAAAAAGATGCTTATTTTTACGGCAATACATAATATATGTAGCTGTTTTTAGTTATGTATAATTAAACACGACCAACGTTGAAGACCTCTTTTAGAATCATCATATTTCTCTTTAGTATTGCGCTAGCATTTACTAGTTGTTCACGTAAGAAAGATTCTTTTGTGAGTCGCAACATGCATGCCATGTCTACCAAGTATAATATCCTTTATAATGGTTATTTAGCTTTAGAAAGTGGGCGAAAAGGTGTAAATGATTCCTACGATGACAATTTTTGGGAAATCCTTCCTATAGAACGCATGCAGATTTCAGAAGAAATTATGCTTCCTGGTCAAAGCAGAAACCAAGATTTTGAGCGTGCAGAAGAAAAAGCTATTAAAGCCGTTCAGAAGCATGGAATGAATATTGGCGGAAAAGAAAAAAATCCACAAATAGATGAAGCTTATTTACTGTTAGGAGAAGCGCGCTATTTTGACCAGCGTTTTGTGCCTGCCTTGGAGGCCTTTAATTACATTCTTTATAAATATCCAGCGAGTGATAGAATTAATCAAGCTAGAATTTGGCGCGAAAAAACCAACATTCGTTTAGAAAATGATGATTTAGCCATAACCAATTTAAAACGCCTCATGTACCAAGTAGAATTGGAAGGTCAGGATTTAGCTGATGCGACTTCCATGTTGGCGCAGGCTTATATTAACACTAAATCTTTAGATAGTGCTGTTTGGCAATTAGATATAGCTGCACAAAGTACAAAAAGTCATGAAGAACGTGGTCGATACCGTTTTATTCAAGGGCAACTTTATAATAGACTCCAAAAAACCGATAGTGCTAACATAGCTTTTGATCGTGTTATAGAATTAAATAGAAAAACACCAAGGCCATACAGGATTGCCGCTTATGTTGGAAAAGCACGAAATTTCGATTTTACGGAAGGCGATAAACAAGCCTTAATAGAATTGCTTCATGAACTCAAGGACGATCGTGAAAACAGACCTTTTTTAAGTAAAATTTATTATCAAATAGCCGAGTATCATTTAAAAAATGAATCGGATTCATTAGCTGTTGAATTTTATAATAAATCCCTTCGCACCAATCCATCAGATAAAATATTAGTCTCCAAAGACTATGAAAATTTAGGCGATATTTTTTTCGACTATACCGAATACAAAGTAGCAGGTGCCTATTATGATAGTACCATGCTAAACATGAAAATGAATAGTAAACCGTACAGAATTATCAAACGCAAACGCGATAATTTAGAAGACGTTATTTATTATGAAGACATTGCTATTGTAAACGATAGTATTTTAGGTTTAGTTGCTATGTCCACAGACGATAGAACCGCTTATTTTGAAACTTATACCCAAGAGTTGAAGTTACAATTTGAAGCAAAAAAAGCACTAGAAGAAGAACGCGAACGTAATCAAGGACTTATTCAGGTAAATGACAAAAATTTTGGTTCATCAAACTCATTAATAAAACAAGCGGGTGGTCCAACGGTAGGAGCTGAATTTTATTTCTATAATCCCACAACGGTTTCTTATGGTAAAAATGAATTTTTAAAAATTTGGGGAGATCGTGAATTAAAAGATAATTGGCGTTGGTCTAGTATTAACAAATCTAAAACCAACGAAGTTTTTAATGATTTAGTTGAAAATGAACAAGAAAATGAATTATTCAAACCCGAATTCTATTTAGCTCAAATACCAACCGATGATAAAGTTATTGATAGTATAACTAAAGAGCGTGATCGTGCTTATTATCAATTAGGACTTATTTATAAAGAGAAATTTAAAGAGTATGGCTTGTCTAAAAATAAGTTTCAGACACTTTTAACCTTTAATCCAGATCAGAAATTAGTAGTTCCTAGTAAATATAACTTGTATAAGATATATATGTTGGAAGGTCAGAATGGCGAGGCTGAAATAGCTAAAAACGATATAATTACTAATTATCCAGATTCACGTTATGCTACAATTCTAAAAAATCCAGAATCGGCATCAGAGAAGGATGATAGTAGTCCAGAAAGTGTTTATGAAAAATTATATGCAGCATTAGGAAGCCAGCAATACCAAGAAGTTATAGATGAAACAGATCGGTATATTTCTATTTTTGAAGGTGAAGCTATGGTGCCTAAATTTGAGCTTTTAAAAGCCAGAGCTACAGGACGTTTATATGGTTATGAAGCCTATAGTAAAGCTATGAATTTTGTAGCTTATAACTATGCTAACACAGAAGAAGGAGCCCAAGCGCAGGATATTGTAGATAATTTATTACCAAAAATTAGCAGTACCGAGTTTATTGATAATCCTGCCGAAACAAATTATAAAGTCGTTTATTATTTTAATGCAACTGATGAAAAAGCAATTTCTGAATTTGTAACCAAACTTAAAAAACAAACAGACCAAGTTCAAGTATTTGATTTAACCGTTTCAGTAGATATTTATAATCCCGAAACAACCTATGTAATTATTCATGGGCTAACAAGTAAAGAAGGCGCTTTAGGTTATGCATCAGCATTAGAAGAAAGAAAAAAAGACAAAATACAACATCAACACTTTGCTATTTCCTCAACCAATTATGCAACCCTACAAATCCATAAAAATATGGATGCATATCTAGTAGTAAATTAACCCCAAAAAATATTAGCCATGTTTTCCGAAAACAAAAAGAACAAATTAAACCTAGAAACAATGTCTAATCAAAACCTAATAGCCCAAGGGACTAATATGGTTGGTGATTTAGAAAGTGAAGGCGATTTTAGAATAGATGGTACCATTGAGGGAAGCATTAAAACTCCTGGCAAAATTGTTGTTGGAAAATCTGGATTTGTAAAAGGAACCATTTCTGGAGCAGATGCGTATTTTGAAGGTAAATTTTCAGGTACATTAACACTTACAGGTACATTAACTTTAAAAAGTACAGCACATATTGAAGGCGATGTTTCTTTAGGTAAACTAGCCGTTGAACCTGGAGCGACATTTAATGTAAATTGCACCATGAAAGGTGCTATAAAAGAAATGCATATAAGTGAGCGCGAAAAAACCACAAAACAAGCAGAACAAGGGAAAATCGCCTAGTAAATTTATACAATTTACATCTACCGCATTCCAAATGGGTGGTACTATTTGGTTAGGCAATTTAGTAGGGAAATGGTTGGATACTAAATATCAAACTACCTATTTAGAAAATAGCATAACACTTCTGGCTGTTTTTATATCCATGTATTTAGTAATAAGTCAAGTTTTAAAAATATCTAAAGACAATAATGACAGTGATTAAAAAAATAGTTTTATATGTGATTAGTTTTTTAATCTTATTCGCAATTTCTTATGGTATCCATACCCGTATTTTAGATACTATGGATATTTATTTAAGAGTCCCTTTATTTTCTATTTACCTGTTTCACCTTATAATATCCTTACTTATTTGTATTGGTTTTGTTGTACTTGCCACAACAGATAAATGGTCACATCAATTAGGTTTTGTGTATCTGTTCACCTTTATTACTAAACTTTTGCTCTTTGCTATATTCTTTAAGAATAGCATTTTTGAAATGGAAAGTTTAACCAAAACCGAAAGCTTTAATTTGCTGATACCAGTATTCCTCTTTCTATTTTTAGAAGTCTATTTTATATCTAGGATAATAAGTAAAAAACAGTACTAAATAATATTAAAAAAAAGTAATTGTTTTTTCAATATTTTCCGTAGTTTTGCACCGAATTTAAAAACACAGTTTTTTTGATTTTTTTAACAATGAAGGTAGCTAAACAAACTTTTAAATTTTACACATTAGTAGTCCTGCTTTTCGCAAGTGCTTTTGCAGTGGCTGAAAACACTACTAAAACAGGGGAAGGCAAAGAAGGTCAAATAGATACAAAAGAAAAAGTTGAAGCATATATTTTGCATCACATTCAAGATTCTCACGATTTTTCTTTATTCTCTTATACTAGTGATTCAGGTGAACGCAAGCATGTTGGTTTTCCATTGCCTGTAATTATTTGGACAAGTAATGGTTTAGTGACATTCATGTCTTCAGAGTTTCATCATAATGATGATGGTCATGTAATTGTTGAAAAAGACGGATTAAGATTCGCGAAAATTCACTCTAAAATATTCGAATTAGAAGCTGGAGCAGATGTTGTAGCTTTTGATGAAGAACACCACGCAACAAATGCACACAAAGTTTTAGATTTTTCAATAACTAAAAGTGTGGTTGGTGTTTTATTAATTGGTTTACTCATGTTTTTCTGGTTTGCTGGATTGGCAAAACAATACAAAACAAAACAAGTTCCAACAGGTTTTGGACGTGTATTAGAGCCTCTAGTATTATACGTAAGAGACGAAATTGCAAGACCAAATATTGGCGAAAAGCACTACCGTAAATTCACAGGCTATTTATTAACGGTATTTTTCTTTATTTGGATTTTAAACTTGTTAGGTTTAACGCCATTTGGATTTAATGTAACCGGTCAATTAGCAGTAACAGCGTGTTTAGCAATCTTTACACTAGTAATTTATACAGCAAGTGGTAATAAGGATTATTGGATGCACATGTTGTGGATGCCAGATGCTCCATGGTGGATTCGTCCAGTATTAGCAATTATTGAACTCGCAGGTGCATTTATAATAAAGCCGTTTTCATTATTAGTACGTTTATTCGCAAACATTTCTGCAGGACATATTGTAGTAATGAGTTTAATAGCTATCATGTTTACCTTAAAAGACACGTTAGGTGTTGCAGGTGCTACAGGATTGTCATTAATACTGTCATTTTTTATTACATTAATTGAGGTTTTAGTTGCTTTCTTACAAGCCTATATCTTTACCATGCTTTCCGCATTGTTTATTGGTATGGCAGTTGCAGAGCACGATCACGATCATGCCCATGATGAGCATGGTCACGAAATTCCCGACGCAGAAGATGTGAGAGGCGATTTCATTTAATACGAGTTTTTTTAATTTAACTATAAATATTTTTACTATGTACAATTTAATTGGAGCAGGTTTAATCGTAATCGGAGCAGGTATTGGTCTTGGTCAAATTGGTGGAAAAGCAATGGAAGGTATTGCACGTCAACCAGAAGCAACTGGGAAAATCCAAACAGCAATGATTATTATTGCAGCACTTTTAGAAGGATTAGCATTCGGTGCTTTATTCTTAGGGAAATAAGCAGCAATCAAAACTTAAAGCACAAATCTGCAACGGTTGGTTGCAGGTTGTGTTTTTAAATTAAAAAAGAAAAAATTCAAATACATTTAGAAATGGATAAATTATTAAATGATTTTTCACCAGGATTGTTTGTTGTACAAACCATACTACTTTTACTATTAATATTTTTAATGGTGAAATTTGCCTGGAAACCAATCCTAAATTCTTTAAATGAAAGAGAAGAAGGTATTCAAGATGCATTAAAGGCTGCTGAAAACGCAAAGCGTGATATGCAAAACCTTCAGGCTAATAACGAAAAGTTATTACAGGATGCGCGTTTAGAGCGTGAAACGATGCTTAAGGAGGCACGTGAAATGAAATTAAAAATGATCGACGAAGCTAAAACTGAAGCGCAAGCAGAAGCAGGTAAGTTGGTAGCAAATGCACAATTAGCAATTGAAAACGAAAAGAAAGCAGCTATTGCAGAATTAAAAACGCAAGTGGCATCGTTATCAATTGAAATCGCTGAAAAAGTAGTTCGCGAAGAATTATCTAATAAAGACAAACAAATGAAATTGGTTGAGTCTATGTTAGGTGAAGCAACGTTAAATTAAAAACTTTAAATAAGTTCATTCTTTTAGAAAGGATTTAGCATAGAAAACATGGCAGGAACAAGAGCAGCAATACGTTACGCAAAAGCAGTGTTAAGTTTAGCAACCGAAAAACAGGTTGCTGAAGCTATTAATGCTGATATGGTTTTAATATCTAAAACTTTAAAAGCGAATCAAGAGCTTGATTTGGCTATTAAAAATGCTGTAGTAAAATCGGAAGATAAAAAGGCAATCTTATCACAAGTATTTCCTGATGCAAATGCGATGACGTTAGAGCTTTTTAAAGTTTTAGACGCTAATAAGCGTTTGGATTTGATGGAGGCTGTAGCTGATAAGTTTAGTGATTTATTCGACATTCAAAATGGTAAGGAATCTGCAACTGTAACAACAGCTGTAGCAATTACTGAAGATGTAGAAGCAAAAGTATTAGCTAAAATTAAAGAGCTTACCAATAAAGCTGTAACAGTAAAAAATATCGTAGATGAAAGCATTTTAGGTGGTTTCATATTACGTGTTGGTGATATTCAATACAATGCAAGTATTGCTAACAAATTGAATAAGTTAAAAAGAGATTTTACTATAAACTAGAAACAGATGAAGGCAATTCTATTTTTATCAATTATCTTTATGGGCTTTCAAGCTCATGCACAAAAGGTAAAGTTAAAAAATGGAGAGGTATTAATTGACAAAGTTGTTTGGTTAACTTACCAGGATTGTGGAACTTTTGATTCAGTTTGTTCTTTGTATAATGAAAACGGTGATGAGATTATCTTTTTAAAAACCGTTTATGTAAAAGGTGCAGAACCAATAACAGCATCTAATCCTGAAGGGAAGTTAATTTATGTTGAAGTTATCTTTTTAGGGCAAGATAAGAAGTACGAAATTGGTAAAAGAACACAGAAAAATATCCTTTCAGATATTTACAAAGGAAATGTGGTAAATGAAGATGGTTCTTTAAATACGGAAAAAGTAGAACGTTTAGTTGAAAAATATGGATCACCATATTCAGATAGATTAAATGCTTCAACAAATACAGTTATAATTAAGGATGAGTCAAGTAATAGTGGCTCTGGAATAAATATTAAAATAGGAAATTAAATTAAGAAGCGTTGGAATAGGTGGCAACATCTTAACAATCTAACGTCTAATATCTAAATAAAGATGGCAGAAGTAAAACCAGCTGAAATATCAGCAATCTTAAAACAACAACTTTCTAATTTTGATGCAGGTGCATCATTAGATGAAGTAGGAACCGTATTAACGGTTGGTGATGGTATTGTACGTGCTTACGGACTTTCAAATGCACAATACGGAGAATTAGTAGAATTCGATGGTGGATTAGAAGGTATCGTACTGAATCTTGAAGAAGATAACGTAGGTATTGTATTATTAGGAACTTCAGTAGGAGTTAGAGAAGGTTCTACAGTAAAACGTACAGGACGTATTGCATCTATTAAAGTAGGTGAAGGTATTGTTGGTCGTGTTGTAGATACGTTAGGGAATCCAATTGATGGTAAAGGACCAATAACTGGTGAAACCTATGAAATGCCATTGGAACGTAAAGCTCCAGGTGTTATTTATCGTGAACCAGTAACTGAACCATTACAAACGGGAATTAAAGCTATTGATGCTATGATTCCAGTTGGTAGAGGACAACGTGAGTTGGTAATTGGTGACAGACAAACAGGTAAGACTGCAGTTTGTATTGATGCCATCTTAAATCAAAAAGAATTTTATGATGCAGGAGAACCTGTATATTGTATATATGTTGCTGTAGGTCAAAAGGCTTCAACAGTAGCACTTATTGCTAAAACATTAGAAGAAAAAGGCGCTTTAGCTTATACTACTATTGTAGCTGCAAATGCATCTGACCCTGCTGCTATGCAAGTATATGCACCTTTTACAGGCGCATCTATTGGTGA
>DIAL01000064.1:5156-5699 GCA_002414705.1 Flavobacteriaceae bacterium UBA5079 | reverse complement strand
GTTTATATAATTGGTAAAACTGTTATCTATTTTATTTTGCTCTAAAAAGAATTTAAACTCACTGGCTTTAAACACATACACCTCTTTAATTTTTATAAAGAATTGCTCTCTTGAAGCTTCATCTTGTAATAATAATTCGATGAGTTTTTCGTCTAAATCATCAGTAAAACTTTTTACTTTATTCCCCATTAACTCGCCTTCATCGTCTACAAATCGATCGTCTTGTTTTAGTAAATTTTCTAGATGTTGTTTGTATGTATTATTAGCCATTTATTTTGATGTTTTTTGATTGTATTTAACTTCTTTTTCTGCCACTTTTAGGATTTCTAGCTTTTGGTCTTCATCACTAATTACTTGATATACTTTGTCTGCCAACCAATATTTTATCATTTCAGATTCACTGACATTAAATAATTCAGATAGTTTAGGTAGGTGATTGCGACTTGCGCTTTTTTCATTACGCTCTATTTTACTAATAAAAGCCGTATCTAGCTCAAGGAAAGCAGCTACTTCTCGTTGCAGTAACCCTTTGTTTTCACGTAT
>DIAL01000064.1:0-5038 GCA_002414705.1 Flavobacteriaceae bacterium UBA5079 | reverse complement strand
ATATTTTTTATGTATTCTCCGAACATAGCATAAGCTCTTTATAAGACTTGTCCAATTTAGGTCTTTTTAAATTATTAATAAAACATTTTTAGATTTATTTATTTTAGAGATTGAGGGATTTGAGGGAAATAAGGAAACTGACTAATTATTGTCCTCACTTCTCTTATTTCCCTCACTTTCTTCTTTCGATGGATTGTAGTAATTACCTTGAGATTCCCTAACTAAAAAGTTTGTTTTACATAGGCTTGTAATGTAGCGTTCTGCTGTTTTTTGAGTAATAGCCAATTTACTTGCACAACTTATGTACTCCTGTGTAGAAAAGCGCAATGGTAAACTTTCTATAAATTGCTCTTTTTTGTTTTTGTAATTAATAGCTGTTTTATCTTCTGGTAAACTAGAATACACTTTACTACTGTGTTTAATTAATGCTTTTACCATTGTTAGTGTTGTTTGAAAATCTTCATCAGAACAATACAAAGGATTTGAAACATCACCTGTTTCAAGTATGCGTAAAACCGTTAAAATCATACTAATTCTAAATGCTATAATACCCATTCTTTTAATTGAGGAATTGTACTCTAAAGGATTTACATTTAGATAGTATAAATTAATTTTTGAAAAAAATTGATTAAATACTTCTTGTTGCTCTTCGGTATATGAAAACTGAATTTCCGTATTTGTAATTAGTTGTCTGTATAACTCGTAGAATTGGCTACCTAATTGATCAAAGTAATCATTTAAGCCTTTTTTAGTATCGATAGCGAATACATTTTTCCAATTGGTACTTGTAGGCATCTGGTAAAACATAAAACGACTGAATAAGCCATTCTCTGCATTTGGCATTAACGCCAAAACTTGTTTTGGTGTACCTGTTAAAACACAAGACAAACAAGGCTCTTCTATCTCTACATACTCTCTATCTGTTCTACGAAAATACTTAATAGGTTCGTGATGATATGCATTTCTAAAACCATCAGAATAATCGCCATAATCTGTTTTAAAGTTTTTAGCCAATGTATCTGCTTCGGTTTCAAAAATTAGTCCTCTGCCTTTACTATCGTGTAATAATTGAAACATACCTGTTGAGCTATTATTTGCAGGAATAAACAACATTCTAATAGGTGGTTTTGGTGGTTTCTTTAAGTTTTCATCTTTTGCCTTGTTCTTATTGTATTGTGCTAATTCTGCATCATATTCTGCTTCCATTAGTTTCGCTTCTTCACGCATAGTTTTGTGAATTTTATATACTAATCGCTTACAAAATTTTAGTTTCCCTTTTCCTGAAGCTGCTGCCGCTGTTATAAATAAATACAAATTAGAATACACTTTATCACCATCATAGATACCATATATTTTAGGCAAACAAGCACTTATAGCTGTTATTGCACCCAATATCATTATATCTTTTTCTTGGTCTGTTTTAGTATATTTAATTACGTGTTGAAGGAATTGAGGTAGTTGAGGAATTAAGGAAGTTGAGAATGTTGGACTATCTGAATACTCTTCTTTTAGTAATTGTCCTTTTACTGTTAACGTTTCTTCTTCAGTAGGTTGTTTGTATGGCTTTATGTTACATTGATGTGCCATATAGTAAAATGTAGAAATGTTTACTCCAGATCCTTTTGCTTTTAAACAGCTCGTGAATTGTTTATCGCATTCTTGATAATTGTATTTTATATAAAACCTACTAATTCTGTGATAATAATCTCTTCCTGATTCTCCGTATTCTTCTGAAATGGCAAAACCTAAATTTCGCCAGGTTTCATAATTGCCTGTAATATCAGTTGCTGTTTGCTCGATTTCAGAGATGTATGCTTCAATATCATTATAAATCTTCTGCGCTTGTTTTAATGGTTTTACTGTTTCTATTGGTTTAATTATAACCTCAAAAGTATCTGTATTAGGATTGATAAAACAATCTTCATCATAGGACACAAAACACAAACGACAAATATCACTACCAGAGGTATCAATACCTATATTTAAGGCTTGCTCATAATAATCTACAACTTGTTTGTAGGCTTCTTTATGGTGCTCTTTGGCTGTATTTACTTTTACGATTATTTTCACCCCTTTACCACTAGGACTAACAAATGAAGCATATGTGTAAGGTGCTAAACGTGTGGTATTTCTAACGTCTTCTAATTGAGAAACAGACAATTTATCAATATCTAAAATTACATATTGACTATAGGTTTCGACTTTATCGATACTCCTACCATTGTTGAAAGTTCCTGATACTGTAAAAGCAATTAATTGCTTTTTGAGTTGATCTGCTTCTTCTTTATTATCATTCGTCAATAAGGCTCTTATATTGCTTATTTCAGCTTTATAATTACCTATTTTAATATCATTAAGGATTTTTTCTAAAGGCTTATCCTCAACCTTATTTACAAAGTCTCTAAAGACTGATACGACAGCTTGCATAAGTTCTAGATATTTGTGGTGTAATCTCTTTTATTAGATTTAAAAGCTTTTTTATAGTTCTTATCTAAAAGCTTCTGCACATCGCTCATTCTATAATAGATTTTTGAACCTATTTGAGAAAATGATACAATACCTTCATCGCGCCAAGTTTGCGCTGTACGTTTGCTAATATTCATTAGCTGTAAAAATTCCTGATTGTCGAGAAACGTGTCTTCTGGCGACTTTTGGTTTTCTTCTAGTTTTTTGTTTAGAACATCTAAACGATTTACTAATTCTTTGTACTGTTGTACGGATAAAATAATTGCTTCCATTACGATATATGTTTTAAAATTATACCGCAAGATTGCTTGATTGATAGGTTGTTATAGGTGTACCCTTATAAAACCCTTATAATGGAAGTATTTTAGTGAAGTGGATTGTTTTTTATGTATTCTAAAGTTTGTTTTTTATAATTTTCTGAAGTTGTTGATGTGTCTAATTCTGATTTTAATTCTAAATCTATTTGTTTTGCCATCACATTACAAAGTGATGCTATGCCTATATTAGGAACAATCATTTTATCTCTTAATGCTTCTACAATACCTCTTAAAGCTCCTTTTTTTCTTGGTGTTAAAGTAGATTTACCTTTTACAGTGATACTTAAATCTTCAAGTAATTTTAAGATGTAATTAAATTTTTCTATATCTACAATGCTTTTTAAATCTTTCTGTATGATCTGTTTTTTGTGTTTTTGTTTATGATCTAATTGAAAGGTTTTATTCAGATTAATTATGTCTGATATAGACTTTTTTTTGTTTTGCTTGTCAATCTCGTCTTGGGTTGTAAATTCATTAAACTGTTCTATTCTGTGCCAATTAATAGATGTTATTACATCACAATCGTGCCGAAATGCTTTATGCTCTAATGCACTTAAATTTTTAAAATTAGATTTATCGTAATCAATTCTTATCTGCTCTGTAAGTTGCCAATATTGACTTATAAGTTTACAGTTTTCATACGTATAATTAATTGACTTTTTTGTAACATAAAAAAGCTCACTAAATGCTGTATCAAAATCAAAATGTTTGTATTCATTTAAAGCGCCATTAGCAAATGATTCCAATCTAAAAAAAGCATTATTAATTTTCTCAACAACAGTATTGTAATCTAATTTACTATTTTCTGGTATCTCTAAAAGAGATTTATAAATTAAGAAGTGATGTGCATCTGCTACAGATTTAATAAACTCTTTCATAAACCCATATGAAAATCCTTTTATTTTCATTTCTTCTTTTAGTTTAAAATTGAATTCATCTTGAATTTCAACTTCCGCTAACTGCTCAACTAACTCTTGATAGAATTCTAAAATAAAGTTCCTTAATATTATTTCTTTAAATTCGTAATAGTCATAGGTTTTAGATTGATTATTTGTTAGCACGCTTATAAATCCACTTATAGTAGGATTGCATTTTAATAATCTTTTTTTGAATTTTTGAATCTTCTTTTTTGTTATTTCCTGTTTTTCAAATAAATCCGAACAGAGAGAATAATCAAGTCTGCACTTGTCTCTTACTTTCTGTTCAATACAAAAAATTTCAAAATTGATATGCTCAATTATTATATCTAGCACTTTCTTTTCATAAAAAGTAAACTCTGTCATAAACTAAAACCGTTGATTATTAAAAATATAATTTACTTTATACTAATTGATATATTTATCTACTGCATTATCTAACTCACTACTAATGATTTTTGCATACACTTGAGTAATGCCAATATCTGAATGGTCCATCAATTTAGAAACGTGTTCTATACGCATACCATTATTTAAAGCCCTGGTAGCAAATGTATGCCTGCTTATATGAAAACTTAAATTAAAAGGTAGCTCTAAACGTGTACCCATTTTTCTTAAATACATATTGCTTAACGCTATTGCTCTACCTGTTATTAAATTTCTATGCTCTTTATCTGTAAAATAGGTTTTATTAATATTTGCAAAAGGGAAAATTATATCCTCCTGCTTCTGGTCTTTTTGCTCATACCTCTCTAATATCTCAACTGCTTTTTGACCTATTTTAACGCTGTGCTGTCTGTTAGTTTTTCTGATGATTTTTGTTATTCTTCCGTTTACTTTATCGTAATTTTTCCATTTTAGTTCTAGCATATCACCAAATCTTAAACCACCTGCAAAGACTGAAAAAATAAACATATCTTTTATAATCTGCGCTTTATCTTTATTTGAAACTTCTAAATTCATAAAAGCTTTAAATTGTAACGCAGTTAGATAGCGTTTTGTACTCTTTTCTTTCTTAACAGTAAACTTGTTAAAGGGAAATAAATCCAAAGGTATTAAATCTTCTCTTTGTGCTTCCTTAAACATTATCTTCATAATCTTTAAAGAAAAATTTATAGTTGTATTGTTGTTGCCTAAAGTAGAGCTGCAATAGGATGCGTAATCCTTTAGCGTGGTTACTGTAATATCTTCAAACATTAATTCACGATGCCCTACAAACTTTTCAAACTTCTTTAAATAGGTTTTATAGTTCTTGTAAGTTGAGTAAGCTAAAGTATCTTTAAGCTTCTCACAACGATTATCTGAATAATCAAAGAAGTTAGTTAAGGGTTTGCCTTT
>DIAL01000077.1:26886-27175 GCA_002414705.1 Flavobacteriaceae bacterium UBA5079 | reverse complement strand
TGTCCTATTTTGTTATCTACTACTAATGAAACACCAACATAATTTAATGTTTTTTGGAGTTCCTTCACTTTTACTTCGTAATCTGGTATGTTTTTATTAATTAATACTTTATCAAGAGCATTACAGCCTGAAATTTTATCAGTTTTTGCATTTATAATCACGTTTACGGCTTTTTCCCAATCAGCCTGTTTAGAAACATATAAAAAGTTGTTGCCACGTCCTGAAATCAAAACGGCACAGGTAGCGTGTTCTTTTACAAACTTAATTAAACGTTCGCCTCCTCTAGGAA
>DIAL01000077.1:25143-26781 GCA_002414705.1 Flavobacteriaceae bacterium UBA5079 | reverse complement strand
CCCTAGGAACAATTAAATCGATTTTCTCTGTTGGATTTCTTAAAAATCCCTGTGTTTCTTCACGCTTTAGATGTAGTAACTTAATCCAATCTTTAGATATCCCATTTTCCTCTAACGCTTCATGCCAGCACTTTTCTAAAATCAGATTGCTATTAATAGCTTCTTTTCCACCTTTTAATAAAATTTTATTGTTGGCTTTAAACGCTAAAACAGCGGCTTCAATGGTGACATCTGGTCTGGATTCATAAATAATCATGATGGTACCAAATGGTGCTGTTTTATTGGTGATTTGCAAACCGCTATCTAAAGTCATATCTGATATAATGGTTCCAACTGGATCTTCCTGATCGCGTACTTCTTTAATAGCTTGAATCATGCCATCTACTTTAGCAGTATTCACCACTAAACGGTCGTATAATGCTTGATCGTCTTTATCAAACGCTTCTAAATCGTGTTGGTTTGCTTTAATTATCGTGGTACGTTCGCGGTCAATAATATTAATCATTGAATTTAAAACGTCATTTTTTTTATCTGTATGTAATAATACCATATGTGTTGTTTTTAGTGAATAAATTTGGTTCCTACTTCTTTGTTGTCAAGAATATCAACAATTACGTTTGCACGTTTTCCATTAGCTATGTATGTAGGAATATCTTTTTTTGCTGTGCCTTTAGCAATACGTAACTTGGATGCCATACCGCCTCTACCTTCGCCTTCTTTCTTGCCAGAAGCTTTTACATATTGTTCTACGTTTTGATTAACCGAAACCTCCTTAATCTTTATAGAATCTTCATCGTCTGGATGACCTGTATATAGTCCGTCTGTATCTGATAATATTATCAATCTGTCAGCATCAATTAATTCCGCTACCAAACTCGCCAGCTCATCATTATCTGAAAACATAGACATGGTTATGGAAACGGCATCATCTTCATTAGCAATGGGAATAATACCTTCAGATAGTAATCCTTCATAGCAATTAATCATATTTTCACGATGCTTTCCTGGATCAAAATCACGTTTAGTTGCCAATACTTGTGCGCAACGCATCCCATAATCATGAAAAAGGCTATAATAGTGACGCATCATTCTGGGCTGACCTACGGCTGAATACACTTGGCGTCTTATAGATTTATCTGTGATAACCGTATCGCCTAAAACTTCCTTTCCAGCCATAGCAGAACCTGAAGATACTAAAACCACCATCACATTACGTTCATATAAAACGGCAATTTGGCGGACTAATTCTCTTAAAACAGGTCCTAAAATGCGGTTGTCTTTATTTGTTAATACGTTTGTTCCTACTTTTACTACTACGCGCTTCATGTCGTGGTCCATATTTTTATTTTTCTTTTCCTAGTTCTATTGCTCTATCAAATGCAGCATAGGCGGCATCTTGTATGAGTTGTTTAACATTATTATCGTCCATGGAATCAATGGCTGCTTGAGTGGTTCCGCCTTTACTTGCTACGCGACTAATCCAGGTTTCTGGTGAAATATCTGATTGATTAAATAGTTCTATAGCACCTTCAAAGGTGTTGCTAACTAATACTTTAGAATCATAAGCAGAGAAGCCCATTTTTAAAGCGGCATCCAACATAGATTGCATAAAGTAGAATACATAAGCTGGTCCACTTC
>DIAL01000077.1:24395-25016 GCA_002414705.1 Flavobacteriaceae bacterium UBA5079 | reverse complement strand
TATACCGGTTGAGGCATCAATAAAATTTTCTGTGGTTACATGAATAGATGTTCCTGTGGTATCTAATAGGTTTCTTACCATAATCAATTCTACTTTAGAAACTTCTGGAGATTCTGTATAGGACGTTACACCTTTACCAACTTTGGCTGGTAAATTAGGCATGGCTCTAACCACTTTTGCTGCGCCTAGCTGTGTTTTAATCGTGTCGATAGTAACACCTGCCATTAACGAAACAAATATTTGTTGATCGTTTATTTGCGATGCCATACTTTTAAATAGGTCTTCAATATGATATGGTTTTACGGCCAAAAAAACGATGTCTGCTTTAGGCAAGCAATCATCTAAATTGTCGTAAACATCAAAATGAGGCTCTTTGTTTAATGTTGTAATTTTTTTAGGATCTGTATCATAAATCTTTAGATTGTGTTTTCCTAATAATGACGACTTCGCCATACCTTCGGAATACGTTAATCCCATGTTTCCTGCTCCAATTACTAATACTTTCATGTTTTTGTAATGTATTGATTATCAATATTAATTTCTATATAGTGTACAAGTACTATACGGAAGACCAGATTTTGAATATTTAATTTCAAGAAATCCTTTATGTAAAAATCAAAG
>DIAL01000077.1:18733-24308 GCA_002414705.1 Flavobacteriaceae bacterium UBA5079 | reverse complement strand
CTTATGTAAAAATCAAAGTGGTTTTCATTGAGGTATTCATAATGATACTGACTTTTTATTGCGAAATATGTAATTTCGGTTTTTGTAAGGAATGACAAAAAGGTGACAGCCTGTCGGGAATTATGGAAATTTTTGATGTGTTTGTAAAGTTATACCATAAAAAAAAGCCTATAAAATTAATTTTTATGGGCTTTTAAATATGTTAGGTATCAATTGGAAATAGTATTTCACTAATCACTTAAGAGTTTGTTATGCTACCAAAAGTTTTTTCTTTTTTCAGTTATAATATCTTCAATAATGTCACTTTTTCATTACCAGTTGCTCCCAATTGTTTTATAGAAGTTTAATCAAGTATATTTCCATTATTATGATTTTCATTTCGTGTTAGCTATTCTTTAAACTCTAAACTTTGTATGGGAACTCAACATCGAATTTATGAAAGCCTTATGGGTGTCAGTTTTTATAATTTGAATTTAGAAATGGTATTATATGTATCTACTTCTAAATTTTTAGGACCTTCAAAAGTATCAAAATTTACCACAAGCAGATTGCCCTTATAAATGATTGTTTCACATGGGTTGTCTAATAAACCAGTAGAACCGTTGTTGTTGTTATTAATCCATAATAAGTTTAGCGTTTTTGTGCCTAAATCTAGCTGATGAACACTGTTATTATTTAAATTAGCAATGAAAATAGAATTTCTTGTCTTATCATAATACATACCATCAGCACAGTTAAATAGATTAGATTGAAATATAATATTTCTTGATTTTACGGTTCTTTCATTGGTGAATTCAAATTTTGTTATGGTTCCTGAATAAAAATTACCAGCATACAAATTTCCAGTCTCGTCAATTGCAATGCCATCTATTCCAACAGGAAAGGTTCCTATTAAATGCTTTTGCCGATCCTGATCATTCATGATAATTTTATTATCGCTGAAATCTTCAAGATTAAAACCATAAATGCCACTTTCTTTACCGTTTTCAAACATGAAGTCAGTAACGTAAAGATGATTTTTATAAAGTCTGATACCATTTGAAAAACCTAACCCTTCAACAATAACTTCAGCTTTTATGGGTTTCCCATTTTGTACGACAATACGTAATATTCGAGATTGATTGAGTTGACCTGCGAAATTTTGATTATCAGCAATATATAAGTTTCCATCTGGACCAAACGCAATGCCCATTGGATGAACTTTTTTAGTAATGGGATGCAGTGGTAGTTGGTCAAACCAAGTTGAGGGTTTATCATTATCATCAAAAATCAGAATTTTACTACCGTGTTCTTCAAAAGAGGCTAGATTAGTTACCGCTAAAAACAGATTTCCAAATTTATCTATTGCCATCCCGTCAGGAGTAGAGCAGGACTCTCCAAGGTTTGCAAATAATGTAGGTTTTATTAATTCTGACTCATTATTAAGTTTTATTTCTTGAGCAGCAAGACGAAAAGAGCTTATAAATGTTACAATAATAATTAAGTATTTCATATAAATATTTATTGTTGTTAACGATTTTGTTTTTGGAAAGTTGTGTTTTGATTTAATTATGTGTTAAAATAAGCGTTTTTATGCAGAGCTGCAAGAGAGCTCCATACAATATTAGTGCACGGTCTTTTAGGTCTAAAGTTGCATTTTTTGTATTGCGTAAAACTTTTAATACATCTATAGCTTCTAAACCTGACCTATGCTATTTCCAATAGGTTGGGAGCCATCTGTAATGATAACTTGTGTGTTTAGCATAATGTTTTGACTACAGTTTCTATATGTGATTTAAGTAATTGGGCAGTTTTTTGGTTGCGTACTTTTGCGGTTTCACCAACTGGCATATCTATAATTACATGTGTAGCGCCAGCTGCTGCTTTTTTTGAAAGCACAGAGGCAATAAGTTGTCCTTTACTAATATCTAATGCTTTTTTAATTTTAATTAATATATCATCGGCAGGACTTAATCTAGCTGCATCTCCCCAAACAAAGCAACCACCTTCTTTTTTAACTACTTTTTTAATTTGTTCGGGAGAAACTGACTCATTTGTTAAAACCTCCATTGTGTCTGATGTTCCAGCGGACGATGTTATAGATCAAGAGGATGTTTTAGGCATAGTAAGTCCAAAAGCTGCAATAATGGAAACTATAATTGGTGTGGTTCTATTGCCTGGCAATCCACTAAGGCAATGTTTGTCCATGACCATGTCTGTATGCCATTTTAATTGAACACCAGAAGTAATCATAGCTTTTGTTAAATCTGCAATTTCATCTATGTCCATTCTATCGCCTACACAAGCTGTTATAAATGCCGATAAATGGATGTTGGAATAGTCGCCTTTTACAACATCTGTTATAATATCTTGATAAGCTATATAATCTAGCTTATGGTTATATATTTGGGCTCTTAAATGATTTAAGGATTCTATGGTTTCTAAATGCAAAACTTGAAGCATATCACCTTCTGAAATATGTAATTTTTTAGCAGCTGTGTCTGACAAGCCAATTTGATTTGTGAGTAAAATATTTGAAATAACAACATTTATACAGGCAACAATAGAGTGTGTTTTTGTAGAAACTCTAATTCTGGCTAGTGCCTCATAACCTTCAGAAATACAGACTTCGCTATTATTTTTTAAAAAAGCTACATTCGCATTTTGAGTAAATATACCCAAATGTTAATATGCTCGGATTTTTTTTTATACTTATTAAGAAGATTGTTGCTTGGAATTAATTGTTCTATATAGATTTAGCAATTTTTGAGACTTTATTTAGATGTTTTTTTTACAGTAATCAAGATTCCATCTGCTAATAATTTAAGACCTAAACTTAAATTACTAAATGATATATATCATTTAGTAAAGCTTGCAGGTTTTATAAATTAGTTGTCTAACATTGGTTTAATAATGAAGAATTATAACTTATTATTTGTCTGAATAATTGGATGTTATATTTAGACATTTTTATTTAATAATTAAAAAATATGAATATGAAGGTATCGTTTGAAAGAAAATTTTTTCTTGGCTATATTATTAATATAGTGGTAATTATATCACTTGGGCTTATTTATTGGAAACAAATGACGGTATCGTCAAGTACGCTTTGGCATTGGGTTTTACTAGCGTTAATAGTACTTTCTTTAGGGATGTTAACTACTGTTTTTTTTATGCTTAAGGCACAATTGAAAACTAAAAAACAATTGGATGATGCGCTATTGAAAAACCAGAAACTACTGCAAGCCATAATTGATAATACAACCAATGCCATTTCTGTAAAAAAAATAAATGGTGAATATCTATTAGTAAACAAAAAATATCAATCGCTTTTTGCTTCTAAAGAAACCAATTTAATAGGTAAAATAAATCATGATTTTTTATCTAAAGACATGGCCGATCTTTATCGTAATTCAGATCTAGATGCCTTAAAAGCTGGTAAAGAAATTCAAGTAGAAGAAACTATTCAGCTTCCCGAAGGAACGCATACATATTTGTCGGTTAAATTCCCATTATTTGATGCAAACAAAAGAGCTTATGCAATTGGTAATATATCTACAGATATAACGGAAAGAAAGGTGTTTTTAGATTCGTTAAAGGCGGCAGATACTTTTTTTAATCTCTCCATAGATAGTTTGGTTGTTGCCTCAAAAAATAAATTTTTAAAAATAAATCCACCTTTGAGCAAACTTTTAGGCTACAGTAATCACAAACTTTTAACGGAGGCTTTTACCAAATTTATTCATCCTGATGAATTTATATCATGCTATTGACTCTGTATTAGTATTTAACGTGTTGATCTGTATTGTGCTTTATAAGAAATTGAGAAAATTTTCTATAATTACCTTCAAAAAGGCAAAGTGGAAGGTCAATTAAAAACGAATCGGGATTTAAAATACCTAGCCTTTCTTTTTTACACCTTATACTATGGCATTCGTGTTGTGTCTAAAATCCGTCCAAGTAAAAGATAATAGACATATTCCGTTAAAATAGTATTAACCTTGTAAATTAAAGATTAGCATAAAGTATCTATACAATTAGTGATTTAATAATTTACTCCATAAAAATTTAGGTGAAATGGCATACAATAAATACCTAATCACTCTTTTTTAGTAATACAGGTTCCACTAAAAAGCCGTCTTGTTGTAGCTGTTCTAAAAGACCACAACTATTTCTTAAATGCGCATAACCAACAGCTATAAAGGTGTTTTTTGTTTTTAAAATATTTGGGAGCACTTTTAACCAATCTGCATTGCGTTCTTTGATAAGTATATTTTCGGGACATGAATCCTTAAATTTATAGTCTAAATCAAAATCTCTGTATTTATTGGCAAAAACGCAGTAACCCATATTAGGTTTATTTGTTGTAAGCTGTTCTATGAGTTCAGAAATAGCTTTACGTTCCTGTTTCCAATTTGGGTTTTTATTTTCTTTTGTAATTAATTCCAACTGCAAACTATCCGTTTCTAAACCCAAAACAGGAATTTTGTTTGTTTTAGCTATATGTATCAAATAATTATCAAAATGATCCCAAGTGTCATTAGCTTTAACCGTTTCGCATAAAATTTTTTGAGATTCTTGCTGTAATTTCCAACGTAACTCTAGTGGTTTTAATTTGTATATATCCACTTTCCAATCTGCTGTAATGGTTTTAAGTTTCTGTAAATCACGTTTTTTTAAACTCGTATTTAACGCATTTGAGGCTTGGCGCGAATTGATGATTTTTCGAGCACTTTCAGTATCATTAATAGATTCAAAAACAGCTATTTCAGATTGTAATATGGCCTGTTGTATTTGTGGAATACTATCTACAAATGAATTTCCAAACTGATGAAAGGTTCCAACTATATATGACGTTTTTAGGTTAATAGTATCGCTTACTTTCCAAAGAATGGTTTTTTGCGCGCGTACAGAAAAGCTAATAATAAATATAAAAATGATTGGGTAACTTTTCATGATGGCAACTATATTTATTGGGTTATGTTGTTTAAAAAAGCACTTAGATCAGCTTGATTCCGTTTTACCATTTCGGCTTTTGCTAGTTCAAAATCTTTCATATTTCTATTTTGGGAGAGTTTAAATTTACCTTCCCATTGGGTAATGGTTATTTTAAAACCCCTCACATAAGGAACATACATGTCCATTCTAGGGTCTGAATAATCTAATTGGAATTTGTGTTCAGGTTCTTCTAAATACTTGGTCATGTCTACCATGCTTTCCTTTATATGATCTGGATTTTCAATTTCAAAAACGACACCTTCGATATGAACTTTAACATAATTCCAAGTAGGCAATTGTTTCGTGATATAAATGCTTGGCGAAATATAACATTGTGGTCCAGAAAAAATAAGTGTTACCTTATTGCCGTTTTTAAGTAATTCAGCATGCGGATTATTAGCATCTATATGACCAATTAATTCGTTGTTTTTATAAATTAACGGAATATGTGTTACTATGGGTTCGTTGTTTAAAACCGAAATAACAGTTGCTAGCGGATAGTTTTTTATAACGCTAATTAAATGATTTCTATCCGTATCTTGATGGTCTTTTGGTGGATAATTCAAAATTCAATATTTACCTTGAAGGACTTTATTTA
>DIAL01000077.1:16614-18658 GCA_002414705.1 Flavobacteriaceae bacterium UBA5079 | reverse complement strand
GAAGGACTTTATTTAAGTTACTAATTAATTGCAGTTGAAATTTACAATATTTATCTTTAACCTATGCCAGAAAAAGCACCATCATTATCCATTAAAAATTGGTCGCAGGACGATCAGCCTCGCGAAAAATTACGCGATAAGGGCAAAGCAGCTTTAAGCGATGCCGAATTGGTAGCAATTATTATAGGATCCGGCAATCGTGATGAAAGTGCTTTGGATTTATGTAAACGTATTCTAGCAAGTGCAGATAATAACCTGAACCAGTTAGGTAAATTAAGTCTCAAACAACTCATGGATTTTAAGGGTATAGGTGAAGCAAAAGCCATATCTATTGCTGCTGCTATGGAATTGGGTAGACGTCGTAGAGGTGAAGATGCTCTGGAACGTAAAAAAATAACATCTAGTCTATCTGTTTTCGAACTTATGCAACCCATTATTGGCGAATTGCCGCATGAAGAATTTTGGATTATTTATTTAAATAACGCCAACAAAGTTCTTCAGAAACAACAATTAAGTAAAGGCGGAATAACAGGAACTTTGGTTGATGTGCGCTTGGTTCTTAAAAATGCTTTAGAGTTTGGTGCAGTAGGCATTATTTTAGCTCATAATCATCCGTCTGGAACTTTAAAACCTAGCGAAGCTGATAAACAAATTACACAAAAATTGAAGAAAGCAGGCGAAAGTTTAGATATTAAAGTATTAGATCATTTAATAGTAACGGAAAAGGCCTATTTTAGCTTTGCAGACGATAATTTACTGTAATGATTCTCATATATACTCACAAAATAACTCCCAGAATTAAGTATGCTTTTAAGCATATATTTACGCGTATATTACAAGTTCCAGTATCATTTACTACAACTGTGGAGGATTTTATATCGCACAACTTCATTAAAATTTCCTACGCCAAACAACCTTTAGGTAGTGAGTTATTTATAAAAAGTAATGAGCTTCTTTTTGAGCAAGGCTTATCCGATGTGGACGTTCAGATTCAGGATTGGGAGGACACCAAATGTTTCTTTACAACCAACGATAAGAGTTGTTTGCCTTTTGATATTTTTGCGGCAACTTTTTATTTATTGAGCCGTTATGAAGAGTATTTACCACATGTAAAAGATGAATATGGTCGTTTTACAGCCGAAGAAAGTTTGGCTTTTAAGTTCGGATTTCTTCACCAGCCTGTTGTAGATATTTGGGCTTATAAATTTAAAAGAATTTTAGAAAGTCAATATCCAGATTTTGTATTTCCTGGCAGAGTGTACGCTATAAAACCTATTATTGATGTCCCATCGGCTTATAGTTTTAGGTCTAAAGGTTTAATGCGTACTGTTGGTGGAACACTCAAAGATTTATCGGGTTTTAAATTTCATAGAATGTATATTCGCTTCATGGTATTGTTGGGACTAAAACATGATCCGGACGATACGTTTAAGTATATTATAAATAGGCAAAAACAGCATAAAAACAAGTTTCTTTTTTTCTTTTTAATAGGCGATTATTCCACCTATGATAAAGGTGTTAGCGCACAGAAAAAGGAATTTATTTCACTTATAAAACAAGTTGCAGATTATTGTAAAGTTGGGTTAAAAGCGTCCTATTTTGCATTGGATAATGTAGCTATTTTGAAGAAAGAAAAACAGCGCATGGAATCCATTGTTAACACATCTTTAGTAGCATCCAGACAGTCGTTTTCTAAATTAAATTTGCCCATTTCTTACAGAAATTTAGTAGAATTAGAAATCATGGAAGATTATACCATGGGTTATGTTAACCATATTGGTTTTCGTTCTGGAACTTGTACACCATTTTTCTTTTACGATTTAGATTTTGAAATACAAACACCTTTAAAAATAACGGCTTATCACGTAATGGACTATACACTTTTAAAATACCAGTCATTATTAGATAAAAAAGAAGCCTTACAGCGTGTTATTAATCAAGTAAAACTGGTTAATGGCGAATTCGTTTCCGTTTTTCATAATTATACGTTTAGTGAAATTGAACGTTGGAGTGGTTTTAAAGAATTGTTTAATATAATATTAGT
>DIAL01000077.1:16011-16529 GCA_002414705.1 Flavobacteriaceae bacterium UBA5079 | reverse complement strand
ATTCAGCAGATGAAAATTAAAGGCATAACAGATATTTTTTTTGATTTAGATCATACCCTTTGGGATTTTGATAAGAATTCAGCTTTAACGTTTCAGAAAATATTTGAAATCCACAATATACAAGTTGATATAACAGATTTTTTAACTGTATATGAACCCATAAATTTAAATTATTGGAAACTTTACAGGAATGATCAAATTGATAAAGAATCCTTAAGATATAGACGTTTAAAAGAAAGTTTTGATGCTATAAAAGCAACGGTTCATGATGATGTAATTAATCAATTATCGGAAGATTATATAATAAGCTTGCCAACGTTTAATTATTTGTTTGATGGTACCTTCGATTTGTTAAACTACCTAAAACCGCAATACAATTTACATATTATTACCAATGGTTTTCAAGAGGCGCAGGACAAAAAGATGCAACAATCTAAAATTGCCAATTATTTTAAAACGGTTACAAATTCTGAATTAGCAGGAGTTAAAAAGCCAAATCCTATTATTTTTGACTATGC
>DIAL01000077.1:12597-15855 GCA_002414705.1 Flavobacteriaceae bacterium UBA5079 | reverse complement strand
TGAAGCAGACAAAACAACAAGTTTAATGATTGGCGATAATATGGAAGCAGACGTTTTAGGCGCATTAAATTATGGCATGGATGCTATCTGTTTTAATTACCATGGCTCTAAAATTGATAGTAGTATAAAACAGGTTACCAGTTTAATAGATTTAAAAGCCTATTTATAATTTTAATGTATCTTTAACCTTTACTTTTTTAAATTAATTATGATAAAAAAAATCACCTTTGTATTCGCTTTACTATTAACCATTCAATCTGTTTTTTCTCAAAGCGAACTAGATCAGTATAAATATGTTATTGTGCCTACGACTTTCGATTTTTGTAATGAACGCGACGAATATCAATTAAATTCATTAACTAAATTTTTGTTTGAAAAACAGGGATTCACTGCTTTAATGAGTGATGAACCACTGCCACAAGATTTAATAAATAATGGCTGTCTTGCCGTTTGGGCAGATGTTCTAAATGAATCAAGTGTATTAGTTACTAAACTTAAAATAGAACTTAAAAACTGCCAGAAACAAGTTGTATATACATCAGGAATAGGGAAGTCACGAGAGAAACAATACAAAGTAGCTTATAACGTGTCTTTAAGACAAGCATTTGAGTCGTTTAATACTATAAACTATAATTATAAGCCAGTTAAAACCCAAATGGAAACTTTAACAGCACCAGTATTGGTTACTGGTGAAACAAAATCGATTTCACAATCGGTTAATCCAAAAACTCCACAGCCAGATCAAGCTTTAACGGCTAAAAAGAAGGATGTTATTAATTATGAGTTACTGAACGACAAAGGGGAAGTAGTTTACACCTTAATTTTTTCGGGAAAAGAAGAATTTTATATGGTAGAAGGGATGCAAGCTACTGTTTATAAAAAAGATGGTAATTGGGTCATTGCTAAAACAACTGCTGATGGCTCGTTATTAATTCATACTTTAAACGTGACGTTTTAATAACCATATTTGTCCTTCCAGCGTTGTTTTAAAAACTCCCGTTGTGCGTTTTCACGTGTATTGTTTCCAGGATCATAGAACTTGGAATTACTTATAGCGTCGGGAAGGAACTCTTGATTGGCAAAATTGTTTTCATAGTTATGCGCATATTGATAATTCTCACCATAACCAATTTCTTTCATCAGTTTGGTAGGCGCATTTCTAATGGATAAAGGCACACTTAAATCGCCTGTATTTCTAACCGTTTCTTGTGCTTTATTAATAGCCATATATGCTGCATTACTTTTAGGGGAACAGGCTAAATACGTCACACATTGACTTAATAAAATTCGGGATTCAGGATTTCCAATAGTAGAAACTGCTTGGAAGGTGTTATTTGCAATTACTAAAGCCGTAGGGTTGGCGTTACCAATATCTTCACTAGATAAAATTAGGAGTCGCCTAGCTATAAATTTCACATCTTCGCCACCTTCAATCATTCGTGCTAAATAATAAACAGCTGCATTGGGATCGCTACCGCGAATAGATTTTATAAGCGCTGAAATGATATCATAATGTTGTTCACCTGTTTTATCGTATCTGGCTGTATTATTTTGAATACGTTGTGTAACCAATTCATTGGTAATAATAATATCTTCGGTTTCATGTGCATTTACAATTAACTCAAAAATATTTAATAATTTTCGGGCATCTCCTCCAGAAATACGCAATAAAGCTTCTGTTTCTTTTAGCGTAATTTTTTTTTGTGACAAGTAGGTGTCTTTTTCAATTGCGCGCTTTAAAAGCGCTTCTAAATCCGTTTTATTAAAGGCGTTTAAAATGTACACTTGGCAACGAGATAATAAGGCTGGAATAACCTCAAAACTTGGATTTTCAGTTGTAGCACCAATAAGTGTTACCCAACCTTTTTCTACAGCTTGTAATAAGGAGTCTTGTTGTGATTTACTAAACCTATGAATTTCATCAATAAACAAAATAGGATTCTTAGTAGTAAATAAACCACCAGATTGTTTGGCTTTATCAATAACTTCACGAATATCCTTTACACCCGAATTAATAGCACTCAATGTATAAAATGGTCTCTTGGATTCTGTTGCAATAATATTTGCGAGCGTTGTTTTTCCTATTCCAGGAGGTCCCCAAAATATAAGTGATGGGATTAGGCCTTGCTTTATTTGATTGGTTAATGTCCCTTGAGGTCCAATTAAATGGCTTTGACTAATATAATCGTCAAGTGTTTTAGGTCTTAATCGTTCTGCTAAAGGTTCATTCATAGCGTAAATTTAAAGATAATTATAACTACTTTTAGAATGGTTTTGTAAATTTTGACTAATAAATTGTAATTAGAAGTCTTTCATTCAGACTGACAATTTTACAGAACGTCAATAGTGGTTAGTTATTTGTAAGGTATTATTTATGAAAAGTCAAGAGGAATTTAAATTTTCTAACAGTGTTATTTTAATGCCAGTAGCCTTTGTTTTATTAATTTGGGTGGTTTTTTGGGTTGAAATACGTTTTGGAATTAATTTTACTAATTACGGAATATTCCCACAGAAGCTTTTTGGTTTACGTGGTATTGTTTTTAGTCCTTTTATCCATTCTGGAATAACCCATTTGTATCATAATACAATTCCACTATTTGTGCTTACGGCTGCTTTATTCTATTTCTATAAAGAAATGGCTTGGAAAATTCTTTTACTAGGAATTTTATTCTCAGGTTTATTAACGTGGAGTATTGGCAGACCAGCCTATCATATTGGAGCCAGTGGATTAATTTATGTATTAGTAAGTTTCTTATTTTTTAAAGGTATCATAGCTAAACATTTTCGTTTAATTGCTCTGTCCCTATTAGTTATTTTTCTTTATGGAAGTATGATATGGTATGTGTTACCCATAAAAGCGGGAGTGTCTTGGGAAGGACATTTATCTGGTTTAATTGTGGGATTAGCATTTGCTTTTATATTTAAGAAAAATCTTCCAAAACCAAAAAAATATTATTGGGAACAACCACAATATAATGAAGATGATGATCCGTTTTTAAAGCATTTTGATGAAAATGGAAACTTTATTGAAAATTTACCAGAGGCTGAATCTGAATCCGAAATAGATAAAATAGAGCAGGAGCAACCTGTTTCTATTAATTATATTTATAAAAAGTCAGATGATTAACTTAATCGTTGTCTCACTGCTTCATAAAGAAAAGCACCACATGCTACAGATACATTTAATGACTCTATAGTACCAAGCAATGGTAATTTGGCTTTACTATCCGCTAATTTTAAAACCGAAGGATTAATACC
>DIAL01000077.1:11991-12417 GCA_002414705.1 Flavobacteriaceae bacterium UBA5079 | reverse complement strand
CCCCATAATAATGGCACAAGGCACCTTAAAATCTATATCATAAATAGTATCATTCGTTTTTTCTGTAGCAGCTATAACAGCTATTCCAGAAGCTTGTAAATGAAACATGGCATCTTTAATATGATCTACACGGCAAATAGGCATTTTAAAAACAGCTCCTGCACTCGTTTTAATAGTATCACCATTTATAGGAGCACTGCCTTTTTTTTGTATAATAATACCATTAACACCTGTACATTCTGCAGTACGAATAATTGCACCAAAATTCCGAACATCACTTAATTGGTCTAGCAACAAAAACAACGGTGTTTTACCAGATTCAATGACTTCTAAAACTAAATCTTCTATATCGTAATATGCTATGGGTGAAATCTGCGCTACAGCACCTTGGTGATTTTTATTTGTTAATCTATTTAGTTTTTCTAC
>DIAL01000077.1:11587-11813 GCA_002414705.1 Flavobacteriaceae bacterium UBA5079 | reverse complement strand
GTTAATCTATTTAGTTTTTCTACAGGAACGTAAGATATATTAAGCCTTTCCTTTCTAATAAGGGCCTCTAATTCATGAGCAAGAGTGCCTTGCAGCCCTTTTTGCATGAATATTTTTTCAATAGTTTTACCTGCTTGAATAGCTTCTATTACTGAATGCAAGCCAAAAATTTGTGTTTCCTGTTCCATAAAACAAAGGTATAAAAAACCACCTATAATTATAGGTG
>DIAL01000077.1:5233-11451 GCA_002414705.1 Flavobacteriaceae bacterium UBA5079 | reverse complement strand
ACCACCTATAATTATAGGTGGTTTTAGTAAATATAAGGTATGAGGTTATTGTTTTATTACTCTTTTATTAATGATATTTTTATTTGAGTAGATTTTCATGATATAAATACCAGTTGACATAGATTCGAAATTAATCTGATTAGTAAGTAATTTGGAAGCGACCAATTTACCTAGCGCATCATATACTTCTATTTTATCAACACTACTGGTTGATTGTATATATACCATTCCATTGGTTGGGTTAGGATATACTTCAGTTTTTTTCGTTTCGAAATCTTGAATACTTAATAAGGTACAATTACTTAAATCAGGGTTTAATTCAATAGGATTTCCAGCTGTTAAATTTCTACCCGTAAATGCAGGATAGTCATAAGATAGTTTAAGAGCTCTAAATACATTGTTACTTGAAGGCATATCGCCTTGAGTTAATATTCCTGATGCTGTGTCAGGATTCACATATTCCCAAACGATTTCATTATTTGGTGTAATTTCAAAAAAGTATCCAGAATCTCCGTCACATATTAACGTATTTCCGTTAGGTAGTCTCTGTCCACTAGATAAAATAGCTGAAAAGAAATTTGTTGGCATTGGATCTTCATAAATCCACTCTGCTGAAGTTGGTCCAAAACCAGTTGTATTATTATACGTGTAAACACCAGGTGACGTTTGAGGTGGACTTATAATATCTACAGATGAGTAGCCTCTGCTATTACCATTATTAAAAACCATTATTTTACCAGCATCTGTTAATTCGTTCTGGATCCAATGCGGATAATGTTGAAAAAATAATGTTTGTTCTGTACTTGATCCCTTATCATAGGCTATGGGATTACCCCAACGGTATAAAAAATCACCACCCTTTCCGTACGTTCCTCCAGAGTGAGATGCAGCTTCCATTGTTGTTGTGGAATGATCTATAATATAAATTTCACTTAACCGTCTTGAGCTTAAAATAATTTGATCTAAATCCTGATTGTATTGAATAGAATTTATATGAAGCCAATTTGCTTCAGGATTATTATTATTTAAAAAGTTAACATTTAAAAGTTCTGGATTATCTCCTATTACACCAAAATTATCTTTAGTAGTATCAAAATTTTGCACTAAATGATCTTTTATATTCCATTCCCAAACAATATTTGCTTGGTTAGTACCAACAGGTTCTAATTCAAGAATCTGTTCATTAAATAATTTATTTTGCGATAGTAATGATGGGTTTCTACCTGCTTGAATAGCTTCTGCTTGTGTCATGGTAGTAGCCGCTAACATTAAAATATTTCCATTTGGTAAAGGAAATATATCATGATGTTGTGATACTAAATTAGACGAGTAGGTATATTCCCAAATTAAATTATTATCCCAGTCAAATAATTCAATCTTACCACCAACACCACCAAAGGTAATATTGGAATTAGGTATTTTTCCTGTTCTTAATAACGTTCCGTTTTCTAAAAGATACACAGAAGCACCGGGTTCAAAAGTACTCGTCCACTGTCGGACAACTTCTCCACAATTATTAATTAGATAAGTTTCTGTTGAATTCGAAGGAGAGAATAAAGTTAGTCCATTAAATGATTCATTGTTATTAGATAGTGTACCAACGGTATTTTGACTATATATAATATTAGAAATAATTAATAAGAAAATGAGATATAGTGTCTTCATAGCTATACAAACTGATTTACGCAAAATTAGTGATTTTTTGCCGTTTTTTTAGTTTTATATCTCTTACTATTTATATGTTTTAACTTAACAAAAAAACCACCTCTAATGAGGTGGTTTTAATTAAAAAATATTTAGTGGTAAATTAGTTACAACTATTAATTCCGCTTACTATAGAACCTACAGTAGGAACTGGGCCATCACTATAAACCGTTCCGTTAGGAGAGGTTAAAATATATGAGTTTTCTTCCTCATAACCTGGAGCACCAGGTTGGTTAGGACTAGTAGTACCAGTTGTACCAGACTCATAAGAGAAATCAAAATCTGCACCAACACCTACAGGAATTTCATATGTTTCAGCATCATCATCCCAATCAGATTTAGGATATAATTCAGAAACACCATCTTGAGTTATAACAACATGAGCACCTTGCCATGAATCCCCATATGCATCAAGAACGTCCAACGTCCATAGACAGTATTCAACATCTCTAATTGTAAGTACCACCTCATAATAAGAGTCTGGTGTAATTATAGTTCTAACACCTGCTGCAGAAATTTGAAGTGTAACAGTTTCAGTACCTTCCGTTTGATCTAAATCACGGATAGTTTCAACTGGTATTTCAAAAGATGTAGCATAAGCCGGAACAGTGATTTCAAAACCTTGTCCAGGTACACCTGTATCAGCATCCATAGGGTTACCGGCTGTAAAGTCCATATCTTGTTCAGCATTACCTGAAAGAACTAGCACCTTAAATTGAGATACTTTGTTAATAGCTTTATTAATTGTAAATGGTATCATTGCTGATTGCCCTTCAACTAGATCTAAACTTCTAACTGAAGTTGTAGCAACTGATTTTGAAGCAGGCTCTAGACCATCTAAATCGTCATCTGTACAGCCTACAAATAAAGAGGCTGCCAGAAAAAATAATGATATATATTTAATTTTCATAATTTATAATGTTTTATAATTTAGTGTAAACACTTGTATACGTTTGATCTCCCGCTGAAAATGTAATTGAATACTTTAATGTGAAATCTCCAGTTAAAGGATCAACAGTACCTGCAGAACTATTAGCGCCAGTTCCTGTTACTTGATTAGAGTAAGTACCTTGACATAGATTTTGTGCGTTAATGGTAAGATCACCACAAACATCTGTAAAGGTTAAACCCTGATCAGCTGCGATTGCTCCTACAGCCCAAAGACCAGTAGAACGAGTAATGAATGTATTTGGATCTGTAATTCTGATATCTTGAGTACCAAAGTTTACAACTGCATTATCACTATCTCTAGTTGTTACTACATTATATGTATTATTGTTTAAAGTAGACTGACAACCAACAAAAGTAATTCTTAATACATTATTAATAGATGATACATACGCATCACCTGACACACTAGTTAAATTCAATACTAATTCCGTTGGCATATCTGGGTCTAATCCACCCGTATTGATAATTAATGGGAATTGTGCAAATGAACTACCAGCTGGAATTGTTAAAGTTCCAGATGTATCTACAAAACTAAATTCAGCATCTTCCGTTGCCGTTGAGCTTGGATCAATGTCATAGTTTACTACTAAATCTGTCGAGCTTAAATACCCTGAATTACCACCAAGAACATTAACTGGATATTCTTTCGTGATTGGCCCTATATCTTCAAAATAAGATTCAAGTGCCACTGAAGCTGAAAAGCCTACACCTATCGGACTGTTAACTGCATCCTGTAAACCTGTGTTTTCATCGTCGTCTACTATACATGACACACAAATAAGTGGTAAAGCTAGTAGGATTAGTAATCTGTTTAAATTTTTCATCTTTTCTATTTTTTTTTGTTAATTAATTTGCATCCCAAAATATCTTATCTGAGAATGCTGCTGAAGCTGGTTGTACCGGTACATTGGCAGAATTACTTGAGTATTCAGACGCAGGATACAATAAACGTACTGGTCTGTTTGGTTTTTCTGCAACAATTGATAACGGAACATCTGGGAAACCTGTTCTTGTGTAATCAATCCAAGATTCTATGGCGTTGCGTCCACATGATGCAATCCACTTTTGAGTCATAATAGCTTCTATTTTATTAGCAGAACCTGTCCAACCAATAAGATTTCTGTTTTCACTAGCTGTAATATATGCTGCAGCTCCTGAAACATTTAAGTTGTTAAATGAAGCCGTGATACCGCTATGGAAAAATGATTGTGCATCACCTGAAATCCAAGTACGGTGTGCTGCTTCTGCTTGTAAAAAGTAGCTTTCGGCAGCAGAGAACAACATGTTCGCTTGAGAAGAACCAACTAATAATCCAGGTCCTAATTCTGATAATTCAGGTGGAGCAGTTGTATTTGTTGCACCTTGTTGAACTCCTACAACGTTTGCAGCACCAGTTGTTCCTGGTAATGGAGAAAATAAACCTAAAATACGGTTGTCTAATACACCTGTAGAAATACCGTTTTCGGTTGGATTCCCTTGTAAAAATTTAGCCATGTAATCTGATGGCACAATGTAGTTGTTATCAAACGTATCAACACCAGTAGCATCTTGACCATAGTTAGCAAAGAAAGGCTCTTGTTGTCCTACTGCATTTGCATAAGGAGGATTAATAACAGCATCACTTGTTAAAAAGTTTTGATCTAAAGCTGCAAATTGTTCTGCTAAATATGCTGCGCTTGATGCCAATTCAGATTCACGTAATAAGATACGTAATTTTAATGTATTAGCAAATTTAACCCAACTTTGTAAATCACCACCAAATACAATATCTTCAGATCCAACAGGAGTAGATAAATTTTCAACAGCATTTAAAGTGCTTAATGCTACATCAATATCGACAATTAATGCGCGATAAATAGACATATCATCATCATAAGCTGGTGTGTAATTTTCACCAAACTGTAAAGCTTCAGTATAAGGACAATCACCATAAATATCTACTAAATATTGCATGTAGTAAGATTTTAAAATTCTTGCAATTGCTTTATGGTTGTTGTAGTCATCACCTTCATAATTAATGATAGCTTGGTACGTACCCATTCCTCTGTATAGATTCTGCCAAATAGAAGCATAGAAGTTTTGAGTTACATTTAATCTAAACTCATCTAGCATTCCACCTGTAACATTGTTAACGTCAGGACCCCATTGGTTCATCCAAATACTTCCTAATTCACTAGTTGTAACAGAAAACTGTCCTCTTGGAGCCGTTATAGAACCTGCCAAAAGTAGGTCAGGAGCAACAGACTCAACCGTAGCATCCACCTCTGATTCATTGATATCCAAAGTGCTTTCGCAAGAATATGTTGAAACAGCTAGTGCTATTAATAAAATCGATTTGTTAATATATTTTTTCATAATTATTTTTTTAAAAAGTTAAGTTAACACCTAAACCAAATGTTCTAGTTGGAGGGTAGTTACCAGCTTGTGTAGTAATACCTTGCGCGTTACCTGTAGAGAATCCAGATTCTGGATCATTATAACCTCTGTTTTCAGCAGGTAATACAATAAACGGGTTTCTTGCAGTTGCACTAATAGCAACACCTGTAATGAACGTGTTTCTTAATAAATCTTTATCCATGTCATAACGTAAAGATAGCTCACGTACTTTAAATGCTGTTGCATCTAAAACATGGTTTTCACCAATACCTCTATAATCATTAAAGAAGTTAATATAAGATCCTGCTGATGTACCACCAGAAGGAACACTTGTGTTAGCTTCATATACTCCAGGAGAAACTTCTACTGATGAGTTAGGGAAGATAAATGCTCCTCTACCACCTTGAGCCGTTTCAACAGCGTGACCAGACCAAGTTAAGTTAGATTTTGTATCAGAATAGAATACGTGACCTGTTCTGTAATCCATAGTAGCTTGTAATGTAAAACTCTTATATGTGAAAGACGTATTAAAGTTAACAGTGTATTTTGGAGTAGTTCTTCCAGCAATTTTTAATCCAGATGCTTCAATTGGGTTTCCAGTTGCTGCATCAATAACTACACGACCTTGTGGATCTCTTTCATAAGCATTAGTTTGAATAACTGGAAATGGTTGACCTTCAATTGCAAATACTTCTGCAAATCCAGTAAATCCACCTAAACTAACTTGACTAGCTTGGTCAGATACTTTAACAACCTCGTTATCACTAGCGTAGTAACCTACGTTTACATTCCATTTGATATCTTGAGTTCTAATAACTTCAATACCTAAATCAATTTCGTAAGCAATACCTTTAGTTTCACCAACATTAATTCTAGCATTGCTTAAACCTGAAGCTGCAGACGTACCGATTGATGTAATTTGATCAATAGTATTAAAAGTTTGGAAACTAGCGTCAAGTGTAATACGGTTTTTTAAGAAACCTAAAGCAACACCTGCTTCAAATGTTGTAGTAAATTCTGGTGTTAATAAAGGGTCTGTAATTGTACGATCCGCTACAAATGAACTTTGTCCTCCAAATGGGAATCCTGGAGCTGGGCTGTATAGCTGTTGAATGCTATATGCACCAATACCACCATCATTACCAACTTTTACATAAGAAGCTGTTAATTTCATGTAGTTTAATACA
>DIAL01000077.1:1596-5059 GCA_002414705.1 Flavobacteriaceae bacterium UBA5079 | reverse complement strand
CATTACCACCAAAATTATCAAATGCTTTAGTTGGGATAAAAGATGCACTCACACTAGGATAAAAGAACGATTGATTTGCTTTAGATAAAGTTGAAGACCAGTCATTACGACCTGTTACGTTTAAGAATAAAAAGTCTTTGTAACCAAAATCAACATTAGCAAAAGCACCAATACGAGCACTAGATCTCCAGAAATTGTTAGTTCTTGGTCTACCGTCACTTAATAAATCGAATCCTGGACCATCACTTAAGTTACCAACAGTATATAAACCAGGAATAGTTAAACCTGTTCCACCAGTTCTAGTATAGCTATCTTTAAAGTATTGGTTATTCGCACCGATAAGAGCTCCAAAAGAGATATCATCTGTTAGCATGTAATCAAAATTCACGAAAACATCCGTATAGTATTGACTACTACGAGAGTTGTTAGTACTAAAGCTAGAAGGTAGAGATCTATCAGCTCCTGTATTATCTATAATAGATTGAGGTTCCACATATTGATTTTGGTACGATAAGAAACGACCTTCATTAATACGTGCATTACTCAATACTTTTACAGAGATATTATCATTAACTTGATATTTAATATCACCTGTCATACTGATGTTATTGTTTTCACTAATAGCTCTTTGGTTATCTCTGTTCCAATATGGATTAGTAAAATAAGCATTCCAGTGACCTTCATTTCCAGAAAATTCAAATTCTCTAATTGGAACGTTAGAAGGCGTTTGTAATAACTGCGTATATAAATCACCATTAGAGTATTCAGCAGTAGTATTCGTGTAAATTACGTTTGCATTAGCAGACCACTTACCTAAATTCTTACCTGCATTTAATGTGAATGTATTTCTTTTACGAGTATCATTAGCAATAACGAAATCTGTATTTACATTTCTACCACCTATGTTGAAGTAACCATTTTGATCTCCAGCTGAAAGTGAAAATGAATTCTGCTTAGTAAGACCAGTTTGGAAAAACTCTTTAAGGTGATCTTTACCTCTTGAACTGTAAGGTGCCATGATAAATGTACCATCAGCTTGAGGTAAACCAACAGGAACCATTTGTCCGTCAAATTCAGCACCCCATCCACCATTTTCATAAACGATGTTTTCAAATCCATTACCTAAATCCCAACCTTGTCCATAACGCGTTTGCTTTTCTGGTACAAAGTTTACACTTTCAAAATCCAATGAACTTAAAATTTGTAAAGTCATTTTATCTGATCCAGCTGATGATTTTTTTGTTGTTACAACAATAGCACCATTTGATCCTTGTGAACCATATAATGCAGAACCAGCGGCACCTTTAATAACGTTTACAGACTCAATTAAGTTAGGATCCAAAGCATCAAGATACGTAGTACTAGAAATAGCACCATCAATAACTACCAAAGCTTCGTTATTTCCAGAAATAGAACGGTTACCACGTAAAACAACACGTGTTCCACCAGTTACACCATTACTGTTTTGAGTAATTTGTAAACCAGTTACTTTACCAGCTAAACTATTAATAACACTTGGGTTATTAGCTTTAACTAGCTCTTCCGTTTTTACTTCTTGATAAGCCGTTGTAATCTCATCCTTTTTTCTCTTAATACCTAAAGCTGTAATAACAACTTCTTCTAGAGCTTCACTATCAACTTCCATTGCAAAGCTAATGGTATTGGATGCTCCAACAGTCATTTCTTTTTTTGTGTAGCCAATAAAGGAATACGATAGGACATCTCCTGAACTCGCGTTGATGGAATAATTACCATCAAAATCTGATTGCGTTCCATTTGTAGTACCTTTCACAATAATATTAACTCCGGGAAGAGGTAATCCGTTTTCATCGGAAATCGTTCCTGAAATTGTTTTTTCTTGCGCAAACGTAAGTTGCACAACAAACGCTAGAAATAGCGTTAAAATTCCACTAAACTTTGTTTTCATTTTATATTTTATTTGAATTAGTCTATGCCAAAAATCATAATAAAAAGTTAATTAAACAATAAATAAGGGTTAAAATTTTAAAATATTTTCAAAATCAACCCTTTTTAACACCTATTATTATTAAAAAAGTGCAGTTAAACTTAAATGTATTTTAGAATTTGATAGTTTGAAACTTTGATTTTCACTTTTACCATTAGCATAGTTAAAGCGCAACAGTCCTGCTTTAGTGGTTAGTCCAAACCCAAACCCAAAACTATAAAGTTTTTCTTTTTGTTCTATTATTTTGTTTTCAAAATAGGCGGCATCAATTATGGTATGGATATATAAATTACTGCTTAAGGAATACCGGTATTCTGTGATTAATAAACCATAAAAAGTGGCGCTTAAGCTATTTTCTTCAAAACCTCTTATGGAATTAATGCCTCCAAAACGGCTTAATTCATTTTCTAGGTAACTGTCGGAGATTAATCCTTCGCTAGTAGTTCGTAAAAAGATGTTATTTTTAGGGTTTAGGCTGAAAATTTTAAAGGCATCTAAACTATATTGGTATTGTTGATCTTTTGTGTTTGATATTTCCCTATTTCCAATGCCTGTATCAAAACGTATTGTTGCATTTCTCTTAAAAATTGTTTGACCCTTTAAACGATTTATAAACGTGTAGCCTATATTGTAGAAATTCGTTTCATAATCTTTAATAAAAGGATTCAGGTTCTCACTACTTAAAAGATTGCTAGATTTCGTTGATTTTAAGCCCAAAGAGAATTGATTCTTTGAATTCAATTGGTAATTTACGCGCACACTTTGATCTGCTGTTGTAAAAGAAGAATCCTTCTTAAATATGTTTAGCTCCAATTCGGCACCAAAAGGCGAAGTAAAAAGATACGGCAACTTCACATTGACATTAAAAGACTTTTGTTCACTTTCATCACTTCTGTAAGCAAGAGATATAGATTCTCCAAAATTCAAATTATTAGTAAGCTCTAAATTTAAATAACCAGTTAACTCTAATTTGCTTGTTTCCTCATTCGTTCCAAATCCGAGAAACCCGTCAAAGGAATTACTTTTTGTTTTTTCTATATATACATATAATATGGTAGAGTCCTTACTAAATAAAATTTCTGGTTCTTTTAACTGATTGGCAAATGGTAATTCCTGAAGTAAATTGGTTTGCTGTTTTACGTATTCTAAATTTAATGCTTTTTCTGGTTTTAGTTTTAGATAGTACTTTAAATAAGATTTCGGAAACTTATCATATCCTTTTACTAGAATTTTATCTATATAGCGTGTTTTTTCTTCTCCTGAAATGACTAAATCTGCTCGTAGTGTAAGGTTTTCCTCTTTTTCAATATGGGCAAGTTTAAGTGAACTGAATGGTAATCCTTGTTCAGATATTTTCCTGTTTATAAATTGAAGCGTTTGCTCTATTTCTCGAAACCGAACTGTAAAGAATGTTTTACTGCTATTAACTTGAAGTTGCTTTAAAGCGTTTGAAGGTAGAGAATCTAAATTAAAATAAATATTTATGTATTTATAGGG
>DIAL01000077.1:419-1498 GCA_002414705.1 Flavobacteriaceae bacterium UBA5079 | reverse complement strand
TATATTTATGTATTTATAGGGTTTACCAATAATTACGTTTGTTTGAAAAACAGAATCATTTAATTTCTCAACAGGTTGCCATTTGGCATCTATATAACCTAGACTATAGATTTTGGTTTTAAGGCTGTCTATTTCATTACTTAATGAATTGAAATCGGCATGTTTTTTAAAATAATTTATAGAATCAATAATAATGGTGCTTTCTGCCGATTCATCTTGAATTTTTAGATAGAAATTTTGCCCCATTAAATCGGTAGCCGACCAATAGTAGATAATAAGGAATAAAATAAGAATTCTTTGCACGCTTTTAAAAAAGTATTTAAAGTGTAAAACTAACGCAAAAAGAAACGTTTTGATATAATATGAGGTGTGATTTTTAATTTGAATTGAAAATTAATGAATTAACATTTGAAAAATAGAAATTTATTTCTACCTTTGCAGCCCTCAAATGAGAGGTTAAACATAAATTATATAGAAATATATGCCAACAATTTCACAATTAGTACGTAAAGGAAGAACCAAAATAACCAAGAAGAGTAAATCGGTTGCTTTAGATTCGTGTCCACAAAGACGTGGAGTATGTACGCGTGTTTATACTACTACGCCTAAAAAACCAAATTCAGCAATGCGTAAAGTTGCAAGGGTAAGGTTAACAAATGGTAAGGAAGTAAACGCTTACATCCCAGGAGAAGGACACAATTTACAAGAACACTCGATAGTATTGGTTAGAGGTGGAAGGGTAAAAGATTTACCAGGAGTTAGATATCACATTGTACGTGGTGCCTTAGACACAGCAGGTGTTGCAGGTAGAACGCAACGTAGATCTAAGTATGGTGCAAAACGCCCTAAGAAGTAATTAAAAAACTTTAAGAAGAAGACATGAGAAAAAGAGCAGCAAAAAAGAGACCGCTTTTACCAGATCCGCGTTTTAACGATCAGTTAGTAACTAGATTCGTTAACATGATGATGTGGGATGGTAAAAAGTCAGTAGCTTTTAAAGTGTTTTACGATGCAATTGATATCGTAGAAGAAAAGAAAACAGATGATGAGAAAACTGCATTAGAAATGTGGAAAGACGC
>DIAL01000077.1:0-221 GCA_002414705.1 Flavobacteriaceae bacterium UBA5079 | reverse complement strand
ACATTCCAGATTCCAATGCAAATACGTCCAGATCGTAAAGTTTCTACGGCAATGAAGTGGTTAATTAGCTACTCACGTAAGAGAAACGAAAAATCAATGGCGCAACGTTTAGCTTCAGAAATTTTAGCAGCAGCTAAAGAAGAAGGAGCTGCGGTTAAAAAACGTGTCGATACACACAAGATGGCGGAAGCGAATAAAGCATTCTCACACTTTAGATTTTA
>DIAL01000088.1:9757-9977 GCA_002414705.1 Flavobacteriaceae bacterium UBA5079 | reverse complement strand
AAATTATACGCATCATTATTATTCTTACCACCTTGGAATTCTGAACGAATAAATAAGGTATCCTTTAGGGTAACATTAATTAAGTTGAATTTTGAAATATTATAAAAATTGGTATTTATACTGTCTACTTCAACATAAGTATTAAAAAGTGGGTTTTTGTTATCTACTTGTAAGGAAATTTGATCCGCAAAATAATCGAAAAGCTTAATTTTTGGCGATT
>DIAL01000088.1:6437-9595 GCA_002414705.1 Flavobacteriaceae bacterium UBA5079 | reverse complement strand
TAAAAGTCAAATTAAACTCATCTTCCTTACTCTCCACATGTCCACGAATGTAAGTGTTTTTTCCTAATTCAATATCTGGCACAAACACTTCAACAATCTTGTTATAAATATTAAAATTAAAATCTATATATTGATTTTCCAGCACCTTATTTGGGATGTAATTTGCATAAATACTCCCTAATGCGTTTTCAAAAAGCTTATCTATATCTTCAAAAAGAAATACACCACTTAATTGTCCGGTTATAATGTCTGGAGAATTTACGTTAATATAACGCACATCATCTTTGAAGGTAGAGGTTATTTGAAAATCCTCAAAATAATATTCGTCGTATTCATTTATATAGGATGTATTGGAAAACTGGATAATACCAACGGCATTATTTACTGAAGTTCCTGTTGCTTTCATAGTGATAGCGCCTTTAAAAACAGATAAACTATCATTTCTAACAAAATTCATAGCTTTTAAATTGGCATAGCTAACATCTGCAACAAAATCGAATTCACTAATTTCCTTGGAAAAATCTGCTAATCCGTTAAATGTTAATTTAAAATTATCGTCATTGGAAACTAGTTTTCCATCATAAATATTATTTCCTAGTACACCCGAAACTTCTAAATTATTATACTCATAACCATTATATACTACAGAGTAAACATCTCCCAGAAGTTTGGTGTCTAAACCATCTAAACTAAAGCCTTTTCCATTTACCTCCAAGTTTAACGAGGTTTTCCCCCAATTTGAGTTTTCCATAAACATACCCAAATCAAAATCCTTGAAAACAATTTTTCCTTTGTAAGTCGCATTATTAACATCGTTAAAGGTTTTCATCTCCAAATTAGAATCTATAAAACCTAAATCGGTTTGTATTTGAAGATTCGCCTTTATTTCAGAGGTTGTAATTTCAGATTGCCCAACAATTGTAAAGCGTCCTAATCTATCAAAAGCAGACGGAATAGCATTTCCCAAAACGTTTGGCAACAGGGCTTTTAAATCTTTATAATTGGATGAGAGATTCTGAAAATCACCATTCATATAAAAATTATTTTCTTCTTTATTGAATAGATTTTGAAAATGAATATCGCCATAAATTTTACTGTTACTACTGGTATTCAGTTTCAAATTATTCAGATACATATCATTCAGCGTTCCTGTAATTTGGGTACTGAAATTCGCGCGTTGATTAATACCAAATTCATCATAAAAGGTATTCAATTCATTTAAAGCAATATCTGCTTCGGTGAAATTTGCGTTTACTTGAACCTTATCTGTAAAGAACTGTAAATCTTCTCGTTTATAGGAAAACTTAACATCACCTTTTAAAATAGAATTTTCCGTTTTTATATCTAGGTTATCTAAAAAAATCTGCTCTTTGGTATATGAGAAATTTGTGACTAGATTTTTCATTTTTAATCCACGACTATCATTAAATGCTAATGTGTTTATTCTAGTGCTAACATTTGGGCCGTTTATGAGTAGATTGGTTGAATTAGTAAACACATTGGTAAATTCAAGAATTTTGGGTGTTTCGTTATTTTCATTAATCATCCTAAAAATACCATCCTTAATAGTCACATCACTAGAGGATAATAAAAACGTGCTTTCACTTTCTGTAGGATTATCTTCATCAAAACGTGCAACAAAAACATCTAAATTGGTATCCGTTTCGCCTTTATAAGTCACCAGATTAAAAATAACACCTTCCAAATCAATATCACCAAAAACTAATTTGCCTTTGTATAAATTTTTAAAATTTAAAATAGAAGTATTTAATTCGGTTGCACTGATTAAGGTGTCTTTTTTATAATCGCGAATAAGTACACCTTTTAATTCTACATCACCATTAATTTGAAGGCCAATACGTTCAATATTAATATTGGTTTTAAAATCTGTATTGATCTGATTTGTTACATATTTCGCAATACCTGTTTGAACGGCAGGAATGGACAATAATAGCATCAAAATAATAAGTAACAACAAAATGGTTGCTGCTATTCGACCGAGTATTTTGAAAAATTTTTTGATACGTTTATAAAGTTATAACTTTGACATCAAAACTAACAATTATTATGCCCAATTATTAGAAATGGCTACAGAAAATATTTACATCCTAGGAATTGAGTCGTCTTGTGATGATACAGCGGCTGCGGTCATGCTAAACGGTAAAATTTTAAGCAATATTGTTGCCAATCAGAAAATACACGAAGAATATGGTGGTGTAGTTCCAGAATTAGCGTCCAGAGCGCACCAACAAAATATTGTTCCAGTTGTTGCTCAAGCCTTAAAAAAAGCTGGAATTACCAAAAATGACTTACATGCTATTGCATTTACTAGAGGCCCAGGATTAATGGGATCGCTTTTAGTTGGTACATCGTTTGCCAAATCGTTAGCCTTTGGATTACATATTCCACTCATTGATGTTAACCACATGCAAGCGCATATTTTAGCGCATTATATTGAAGAAGCCGATTTTAAAAAGCCTCCTTTCCCCTTTTTAGCTATGACCATTTCAGGTGGACACACGCAAATTGTAAAGGTTTCAAGTTATTTTGATTTAAACGTTATAGGTGAAACAATTGATGATGCTGTTGGCGAAGCATTTGATAAAAGCGGAAAAATTCTCGGTTTAGGCTATCCTGCTGGCCCAGAAATTGATAAACGTGCTAAATTAGGTAATCCGAAAGCGTTTAAATTTACTAAACCCAAAGTAGACGGCTTAAATTTTAGTTTCTCTGGACTAAAAACGGGAATCTTATATTTTATTCAGAAAGAAACCAAAGCAAACCCAAATTTTATTGAAGAAAATCTGAATGATATTTGTGCGTCCATCCAATACACCATAATTGGTATTTTAATTGATAAATTAAAATTAGCAACAAAAGAAACAGGCATTACGCATATTGCCATTGGTGGAGGCGTTTCTGCTAATTCTGGTATTCGTCAAGCTTTAAAGGATGGCGAACAAAAATTTGGTTGGACTACCTATGTTCCCAAATTTGAATATACCACAGATAATGCTGCCATGATAGCCATTGTTGGCTATTTAAAATATTTGGAAGGTGATTTTAGCGCGCAAGATATTACGGCATCGCCTCGATTAAAAATATAAAAAAGCGTTTTGTTAAAACATCTATTAATAATGTTTGGACAATTTGCCAAT
>DIAL01000088.1:4405-6341 GCA_002414705.1 Flavobacteriaceae bacterium UBA5079 | reverse complement strand
AATTGAAGCCTTATTTTTTGTTTTTTTGTTAACTAAACAATCCCAATCATGTATAAATTATGTATATTATTTTTTGGTTTTTCGGCTATCCTACAAGCACAAGAAACCATAACACCTACTTTTGAAACGATTACAACCGTTGAAGAAGCGCAATTGTATTTAGATTCTAATCCCAGTAAAAGCAACAACTTTATTATTTTTAATGAAGAGAACCACAAAACAGAATTAGCCCGCAATTTATTTAGTAGTGGGCAAGCAACTGTTAATGGTAACATGGAGAAAACTCGTTACAAAGTGGTAGACCGTTTTACAACCACGCATTATCGTGCTAGCTATATTTTAATTGATGGCAATAAGATAGGCAATGAAGCAGCCATAACATTAATTAATAGCATTACTGAAAAATATAAAAACGGTGTGCCTTTTAGTAAATTGGCACAAGAATATTCTATGGACAGAAATGCGAATACCAATGGCGATACAGGCTGGTTTGCAAAAGGAAAAATGCTTCCAGAATTAGAAAAAGTGATTATAAATGTCCCTAGAAGTGAACGCGATTTATTTTCATTTGAAGTTACAGATAGATCTTGGTATTATTTAGTTTTAAACTCCTATCAGCCTAGAGAAATTAAGGAAATTAAAGTATTAAAAATTGTCCAAAAAAATTAACCATGCAGCTGTTTTATAATCCACATATTTCTGAAACAACGGAAAGCTTTACATTTGATAAGGATGAAAGCAGACATATTATAAAAGTACTTCGGAAAAACGCTGGAGATGTTCTTCAAATCACCAATGGTAAAGGTTGGCTGTTTTCTGCTGAAATAACCATGGATTCATTAAAAAAATGTGAAGCTAAAATTATAGCTAAAGTACTGCAGAAACCTGTAAACTATAATTTACATCTTGCGGTTGCACCAACTAAAATGAACGATCGGTTTGAATGGTTTTTAGAGAAAGCAACCGAAATTGGAATTAGTTCTATTACACCCATTATTTGCGATCATAGCGAACGACAATTTATAAAACAGGATCGATTTGAAAAAATAGTACAGTCGGCAATGAAGCAATCCTTAAACTGCTATTTACCAACCTTAAATGAAGCAACACCTTTTTCTGAATTTATAAATCAATCATTTGTAGGGCAAACCTTTATTGCACATTGTGAGGAGCTGGATAAAAAATCGCTAAAACATGAAATAAAGCCAAGTACTTCTATTACTATTCTAATAGGTCCTGAAGGTGATTTTAGTGTTAAAGAAATTGAAACTGCTATTAAAAACAAGTTTATTCCTGTAACTTTGGGAGAAACCAGATTACGTACCGAAACGGCAGCCATTGTTGCCTGCCACAGTGTGGCTTTTGTAAATGAATAACTATGAAGCAGCTCATCACGATTCTATTATTATTAGCCACTTTCAGCATTTCTGCACAAGAAATAGCCGTTTTAAAATACAAAGGTGGTGGCGATTGGTACGGAAATCCAACAGCATTGCCAAATCTTATAGCGTTTTGTAACGCGAATATTAATACTAAAATCAGCGAAAAACCAGAAACAGTTGAAGCTGGAAGCATAGATATTTTCCAATATGCATTTATCCACATGACTGGTCATGGCAATGTGTATTTTAGTGATGAGGATGCTGAAAATTTACGCAACTACCTGCTTTCTGGAGGCTTTCTTCATATTGATGATAATTATGGTATGAAACCATACCTAATGGAAGCTTTAAAAACCGTTTTCCCAAATACCGAGATGGTAGAATTACCAGCAAATCATGCTATATTTAACATGGTTTATAATTTCCCAGAAGGCTTGCCTAAAATTCATGAGCATGATGGAAAACGCCCTCAAGCTTATGGTATTTTTCATGAAAATCGTTTGGTTATTCTTTTTACTGTTGAAAGTGATTTAGGTGATGGTTGGGAAGATGAA
>DIAL01000088.1:1277-4283 GCA_002414705.1 Flavobacteriaceae bacterium UBA5079 | reverse complement strand
GTGATGGTTGGGAAGATGAAGTTGTTCATAATGATCCTCCAGAAGTTAGAGAAAAAGCACTGAAAATGGGTGCTAATATTATTAAATATGCTTTTGAACATTAAACTTTTTTTTAATTTTTATGAAAAAAATCAAATTACAACATAAAATGATTGCTATCGTTCTAACGACAGTTTTTACTTTTCAATCTATGTCTCAAATTAATGAGCACACTTATAAAATAGGACTTGATAATATTCATATCCATGGTGGTTGTTTAGTAGGATTAGACTACTCTGATGGTTGTTTTGATTCAAATTGTATTTTTAATTAATTGTATGCAACTCACTCATTACACGTCTAAATTTAAACCACACACCTTCCCTGTTACACTTATTTGCGATGGCATTAACAATGCACCAAACATTGGCAGCTTATTTAGAACAGCAGATGCTTTTGGTGTTGAAAAATTAATTTTCTGCGGAAACGATATGGAGATTGGACGAAAATCAGCTAAAACATCTCGTGCTACGGAAAAATATGTCCCTTTTGAAATTAATAAAGACGTTTTAGAAGTGGTTTCAAACTTAAAATCTGAAGGCTATAAAATTATTGCACTAGAAATAACTGAAACTAGTAAACCTATAAATCAAATTCAATTTAATACTAATCAACCCATTGCTTTAGTTATTGGCGCAGAAAACTTTGGTGTTTCGGAAGCTGTCTTAGATATAGCAGAAGCTATCATTCATCTAAATATGTATGGGCAGAATAGCAGCATGAATGTGGTTCAAGCAACAAGCATTTGCCTGTATGAAATAACACAACAACTTATTGAAAATTAATTTCTAGCAATTTCAGTTTCTATGAGTATATTTGACGCATGAATTCTAAAGACATTTCAAACGGTATTTTAAGAGCGGTTGGCTATATGCTAGGCATAGCTATTTTCGTGTTTTTTATATACAAGATTCAATCTGTAATTGTCTACATATCTATATCTGCTGTCATTTCACTTACAGGAAGGCCTATTGTTGCCTTTTTAAGAAAGCGCCTTAAATTTAACAATTTACTTGCAGTTGCCACAACAATGGTTATGCTTTTAGGACTCATAGTTGGTTTAGTTGGACTTTTTATACCATTATTAGTTGAACAAGGTCATAATTTATCACTTTTAGATATTGAGCAATTACAGGGTAATATTAATAATATATACAATGAGGCTGCTTCTCATTTTAATGTAAACAAAGTTAATACAGGAAAACCACTCCAAGATTCAGGGTTGTTAGCAAAAATAGATTTCAGTGTTATTCCAGATTTTTTAAACTCTGTTGTTAGTGGATTGGGCAGTTTTAGTATTGGTTTATTTTCTGTGTTATTCATTTCATTTTTCTTTTTAAAGGATAGTAAACTTTTTGAGAATAGCTTATTAACATTTATTCCCGACAGTAAAGTAAGTCGCGTAAAAAATTCAATCGAAAAAATAAAAGATTTGCTCTCACGATATTTTGTAGGTCTCGTTTTCCAAATTTCAGTCATTTTTGTTATTTACACTATTGGTTTACTTATTATTGGAGTAGAAAATGCCGTAGTTATTGCATTTTTATGCGCATTAATAAACTTGGTTCCATATTTAGGTCCCGTAATTGGCGGTTGTATCATGATATTATTAACTATGACCAGTAATTTAGGCACTAGTTTTAGTGAGGTTATTTTACCAGAAACATTATATGTTTTAATGGTTATTGCCGTTGGTCAGTTAATTGATAATTTTATTAGTCAACCTATTATCTTCTCACGCAGTGTTAAATCGCATCCACTTGAAATATTTTTAGTTATCATTATTGCTGGTCTATTATTTGGTATAGTTGGTATGGTAATAGCCATTCCAGCTTACACAGCGATTAAAGTAATTTTAAAAGAATTTTTAGCCGATAACAAGGTGGTTCAGAGTTTAACAAAAAACTTATAAGCTGTTTTGAATGTTGCTATTTTAAATACCACAAATCAGGAATTTATAGATACACATTTAGAAGCTGACAGCACCAAATTACTTTTTGGAAAAGCACCAGATTCATTGGTGTCTATTAAAGAATTAGTAGAACAAATAGAAGCTAAAAAACGCTGTAAAAACAAACTTAAAACTTGGTTTAAAACACCCTTAATTTATTATCCTAACAAACTAAATATTGAGCAAACATCTTCAGAAGAAACAGCTCAATATAAAGCCTCAATAGTATCTGGAAATAGTTTATTGGATGTTACTGGCGGATTTGGCGTAGACTGTTATTATTTTTCTAAAACGTTTCAGAACGTTACGCATTGCGAAATAAATCAAAGCCTATCTGAACTCGTTTCCTATAATTATAAACAGTTACAAACAACCAATATTAAAACCGTTTCAGAAGATGGCATTAACTATTTAACAAATAAAAAGTTACATTTCGATTGGATTTATATAGATCCCTCGCGTCGTCATGACAGCAAAGGTAAAGTGTTTTTCTTAAAAGATTGTCTACCAAATGTACCAGAACATTTAGTTAGCTTATTTAATTACACCAATAACTTATTACTAAAAACAGCTCCTTTATTAGATATTTCATCTGGTATTCAAGAATTACAAGCTATCAAAGAAATTCATGTAGTCGCTCTGAATAATGAGGTCAAAGAACTACTTTGGATACTTGAGAATGGTTATGAAGGTTCTGTTTCTATTAAAACAATCAATCTCAATAAAAACAACAATCAAGTATTCAATTTTCTTTTAAGTGAAGAAGCGTTAACACAAGCAACATACAGTATACCTAAACGTTATTTGTATGAACCCAATGCAGCTATTTTAAAATCGGGTGCTTTTAATACAGTCTCTAGTCAATTAAAAATAAACAAATTACATCAGCACACCCATTTGTACACAAGTGATGTTATAGTGGATTTCCCAGGACGTTCTTTTGAAATTACCGATATTGTACCTTACAATAAAAAAGCATTTAAGAACCTAAAAATAACACAAGCTAATATAACCAC
>DIAL01000088.1:0-1187 GCA_002414705.1 Flavobacteriaceae bacterium UBA5079 | reverse complement strand
AACACAAGCTAATATAACCACACGCAATTTTCAGGAATCTGTTGCAAGCATCCGAAAAAAATTAAAAATTGCCGATGGTGGAGATATTTATATCTTTTTTGCAACAAATATGCAAGATGAGCGCATAGGATTAATTTGTAAAAAAATAGAACATTAAAAAAGCCTAATCGCTTAAAATAAAACAAAAACACATGTTAAAAGCAGTATTATTTGATATGGATGGTGTAATTGTAGATACAGAACCTCTTCACCATAAAGCCTATTACGGGATGTTTAATAGCCTGAATTTAGATATTACAGAGCAGCATTATCAATCCTTCACAGGTCAATCAACCATTAATGTTTGCAGACAACTTTGTAATCATTTTGAGTTAGGTAATGCTCCTGAAGAATTAGTACAAATAAAGCGGAATATTTTTAAAGACTTATTTGTGTCCGATGGTAGTTTACAACTTATTGATGGCGTTTTAGACTTAATACAGGATTATCACAAAAACAACATTACGTTAGTATTAGCCTCGTCTGCATCAATGCAAACTATTGACAGTGTATTTAAACGTTTTGAGTTAAATCCCTATTTTAAAGCAAAATTAAGTGGAGCCGATTTAAAGGCGTCTAAGCCACATCCCGAAATATTTTTAAATGCAGCAGAAAGTTCCGGATTTAAAAAAGAACAATGTTTGGTAATAGAAGATTCAACAAATGGCATTAAAGCAGCTAATGCAGCAGGTATTTTTTGTGTAGGCTATAAAAGTTTGCACTCCAAAAATCAGAATTATGACACCGCAAACCTCGTAATTGACGATTTTAAAAGTATTTCATATAAGCACATAAAAAACATCTTATAAGCTCACTAATAGGTTGTTATTTGTACAATTTTCTGTGAGTAAATAAAAAATGTCTTTTTTCCTTGAAAAAGTTATAAAAATAGTTGCGTTCTTTATAATGGATGGTTACATTTGCATCCGCATTAAAAGAACGTTCTTTTATATTTAATGGAGAGGTGCCAGAGTGGTAATGGAGCAGATTGCTAATCTGTCGACGGGTAACTGTCGCCAGGGTTCGAGTCCCTGTCTCTCCGCTTTTTTTTAGAGTAGTATTGATGAGATGGTTTTAACCATTCTGGGGGAGTACCAGGCCTATAGCGTGGCAGGTCTCGCCCGGTTTGTAACGCAAGGCGTTATTAT
>DIAL01000081.1:34322-34981 GCA_002414705.1 Flavobacteriaceae bacterium UBA5079 | reverse complement strand
CGCATTAAATACGGTTGTTGAGGTTATTGATAAAATTCGAGACACAGCAAGTTCACATAAGCGCTTATTTTTTGTGGAAGTTATGGGTCGCGATGTTGGGCATATTGCATTAAATGCAGGAGTTGGAGCAGGAGCCGAAGAAATTTTAATACCCGAAGAGGATTTAGGACTAGATAGACTTTTAGAATCGTTAAGACGAAGTAAGAAATCTGGGAAATCGTCCAGTATCGTTGTGGTTGCTGAAGGTGATAAAATAGGAAAAAATGTTTTTGAGCTAAAAGATTACGTTGAAGAAAACATGGAAGAATACGAAGTACGTGTATCCGTTTTAGGGCACATGCAACGTGGTGGTTCACCATCCTGTTTTGATCGGGTTTTAGCCAGTAGAATGGGTGTGAAAGCCGTGGAATCCATTCTAGAAGGAAAAAGTAATTTTATGGTGGGAATTATTGATAATAAAATTGAATTAACACCATTAGATAAGGCCGTAAAAGGCAAAACAGAAATCAATAAAGAATTATTACGCGTGTCAGATATCATGACTACGTAATTCATAATAATAAAAATAATAAAAATAGAATAAAGAATATGTCGAAATTAAAATTAGGAATCAACGGATTTGGAAGAATAGGTCGTATTGTATTTAGAGCAACTGTAAA
>DIAL01000081.1:33495-34222 GCA_002414705.1 Flavobacteriaceae bacterium UBA5079 | reverse complement strand
TAAACAGACCAGATGTTGAGGTGGTTGCTATTAACGATTTGCTAGACGTAAATCATTTAGCGTATTTATTAAAATATGATTCTGTTCATGGACGTTTTAACGGAACTGTTGAAGTTGAAAATGGTCATTTAGTAGTTAATGGAAAAACCGTTCGAGTAACCGCAGAACGCGATCCAAAAAATTTAAAATGGGATGCCGTAAATACAGATGTCGTTGCAGATTGTACAGGGATTTTTACAACGTTAGAAACTGCTCAAGCTCATATTGAAGCGGGTGCTAAAAAAGTAGTAATTTCTGCGCCAAGTAAAGATGCACCTATGTTTGTAATGGGTGTTAACCATTTAGATGTTAAAGCGTCTGATAACATCGTTTCAAACGCATCTTGTACAACTAATTGTTTGGCACCAATGGCTAAAATAGTTAATGATAATTTTGGTATTGAAGAAGCTTTAATGACAACGGTTCACGCAGCAACAGCATCCCAACATACCGTAGATAGTCCAGACAAAAAGAATTACCGCTTGGGTCGTTCGGCTTTAAATAATATTATTCCAACCTCTACAGGTGCAGCAAAAGCCGTAGGTAAAGTAATACCAGAATTAGATGGTAAATTAACAGGAATGGCATTTCGTGTGCCAACCGCTAATGTTTCTGTAGTAGATTTAACCGTAAAAACTACAAAAAATACATCTTTAGAAGAGATTAAAGCGGCAATGAAAAAAGCAGC
>DIAL01000081.1:31811-33430 GCA_002414705.1 Flavobacteriaceae bacterium UBA5079 | reverse complement strand
CTAAAAAAGAAACATCATTAGAAGCTATTAAAAAAGCATTTAAAGATGCTGCTGAAGGTTCTTTAAACGGTATTGTTGGCTACACAGAAGAAGCTGTAGTATCTCAAGATTTTGTAAGTGAAACGCGCACCTGTGTTTTTGATGCAGATTCAGCTATCGAGTTGAATTCAAAATTCTTCAAATTAGTAGCTTGGTATGATAATGAGTTTGCCTATTCAAATAAATTAGTAGAATTAGCACAACATATAAACAGTATATAATTTAATGACTACATTTATATCCGCAGAATTATAATGTAACATTGTAGGCTGCGGATTTTTTTATTTAAGAAACTATGATATTAATTGTTGATAGTGGTTCTACCAAATGCGATTGGATTTCCGTTGATGAAAACGGCAATCAGTTATTAGAAAAAATAAGAACCAAAGGTTTAAATCCTGCCATTTTAAAAGAGAAAAAACTTTTTAAAATCATTAATAAACATCCCGATTTAAAAAAACATAAACTGGATGTTACCCATGTGTATTTTTATGGAGCAGGTTGTGGAACCGAAAAACCACGATTACTTTTAAAATATGTATTGGAATCTACTTTTGTAAATGCACATATAGAGGTAAAGGAAGATACATACGCAGCTGTTCGCGCTACATTAAATACAGCACACGAAGCTGCCGTTGTTTGTATTCTTGGAACTGGATCTAACTGCAGTTATTTTGATGGAACCCAATTACATCAACGTGTCAAATCTTTGGGGTACACCCTTATGGATGATGCCTCTGGAAATTATTATGGCAAGCAGTTAATTAGGGATTACTATTTTAATCACATGCCAGAAGCTATCCGGATTGCTTTTGCCGATAAATATAATCTGGAAGCCGATTTTATAAAATACAACTTGTACAAACAACCTAATCCGAATGCCTATTTAGCTAATTTTGCTGAATTTATGTTTTTAAATAAGGAAACGGATTATATAAAAAATCTAATTAAAAAGGGCTTACGATTGTTTTCTGAAAATATGATTCTTCAATTTAAAGAAGAAATAAAAACCGTTCCCGTTCATTTTGCAGGTTCTATTGCGCATTTCTCAAAAGAAGAAATTTTAGAAGTCGCTGAAGAATATCAATATAAAGTTGGTAATATAGCTAGAAGGCCTATTGATGGGTTGGTTAGTTATCACACTAATAAAGAAGCTTAATGGAAATAGCAATTATTGCACACGATGGAAAAAAAGCGGATATGGTTCAGTTTCTAAATGAACATAAAGCATTTTTTCATCAGGATCATATTACATTAGTTTCTACTGGAACTACAGGGAACAAGGTGGAAATTGCAGGATTTAAAGTAAAAAAATTACTCTCTGGTCCTTTAGGAGGTGATGCACAAATTGCAGGTCGTGTAGCCGAAGGAATATGCAACATGGTTCTGTTTTTTAGAGATCCTTTAGCAAAACATCCACATGAACCCGATGTGTTAATGCTTATGCGTTTGTGTGATGTTCACAATGTACCATTGGCAACCAATCCCGCAACAGCTGTGCTTTTAATTAATGGGTCTCGTTTTTGAATTTGACTATAAAAAAAGATTCTCTTTACTTATTGTTTTTTTTATCTGGGTTT
>DIAL01000081.1:15612-31683 GCA_002414705.1 Flavobacteriaceae bacterium UBA5079 | reverse complement strand
TGAAATCTAATTTAATTATTTTTAACTTGTATTAGTTTAATTGCTTAAGCATACATATAAATTACATTAAAGTTAATTCTATTATTTTTATGAGTAAAGGTTTTTTAAGAAACCTATGGGTTTTAAGTTGTTTAGTAGCTATTGGTACACAGGTTTTTTCACAAGATATTGAGCCGCGTCGTTGGACACCTTTACCATTAGGAACACATGTTATTGGTGCTGGTTATGGTTTATCTGAAAGTGATATTTATTTTGATCCCGTTTTGCAAACCCAAGACGTAAAACAAAACATGGATATTATTGCGCTTTCCTATGTTCAACCTTTTAAAATTGGAAATAAATTAGCGCGTATAGATGTTACTATCCCGTATGTTTTTGGAAGTTGGGAAGGTAAAATTTCAGGAGAAACCAAATCTATTAGTAGACAAGGATTTTCTGATCCACGGGTTCGTATTTCCTTAAATTTAATAGGGCCTAATGCTATGGGTAAATTAGAAATGATGGAATACATGAAAGCCAATCCGGTGAATACCATGTTAGGTGTTTCTTTGGCGGTTAATTTCCCATTTGGTCAATATGCTGAAGATCGTTTAATTAATCTAGGTAATAATCGTTTTGTTTTAAGACCACAAATAGGAATGGTTCATAATTGGGGACGTTGGTCCTATGAGTTGACAACTTCTGTATTTATAATTACTAATAATAATCAGTTTTTTAATAATCAGCAAAAAAAGCAAAACCCATTATATGCTGTTCAGTCGCATTTAATTCACCGATTTAAAAATAGAATGTGGGTTTCTGGAAGTGCTGGTCTAGGAAGTGGTGCTGCCGCAACTATTGATGGTGTTCCTCAAAATGATTCACGAGGAGATTTTTTAGGTGCTGTATCTTTTGGAGCACCCATAACAAAAACTCAAGCTGTAAAACTTTCCTATTTACGTTCAGTAACTTTTAAGGATATTGGTTCAGATAGTGATACGTATGGAATTAGTTGGTCTATGGCTTTTTAATAAAACAAAAAACATTTATCTATTTTACAGCCATCATACTAATTTCTACATTAACATATTTTGGTAAATTGGCAACTTCTACAGTTTCACGAGCTGGTGCTGATTCCGAATTGAAATAGGTTGCATACACACTATTTATTTTTGAAAAATTCCCCATATCACTAATAAATATAGTCGATTTAATTACGTTTTCAAAAGTCATGTCAGCAGCTTCTAAAACAGCTTTCATGTTTTGCATAACCTGTTCTGTTTCCAATTCTATAGTTTCTAAAACTAATTCGTTTGTAACAGGGTTAATAGCAATTTGTCCAGAAGTATAAAGCATATTTCCAACTAATACGGCTTGGCTATATGGCCCAATTGGAGCAGGAGCGTGTATGGTATTTATAATTGTTTTCATAATATTAACGTTAATGAAATTACAGGTTATAATCTTTGATCTGGTTGAAGGCGTTTATCGTATTTAATATCTTTTAGGATATTAGATTTAATACCAATAAAGAAATACCACGAACTTCTTGTGCTAAAAGGCACCCAACTAAAATTCATACGCCAACTTAATAAATCACGCTCAAAGCGTAATTGTGTATAGGTAAAACCTTTATTTTTAAAATCGTAACCAGATGAAGCACCAATTAACCATTGTGGTGCAATTTCAACATCACCAGAAAACATGAGTGAATGAGACGATACGTCATTCTCTCGTCTAATATTTGAATAGTTTACAGCATAAGCAAATTTAATATTCCATGGTATTTTGTAAGAATATAATTTGCTCGGCTCTTTTTTCTCACCATCTTCATCGTCTTTATCATAATAACTTTGATCAGAAAAATCTTGAGCACGTCCAAATAAATCATCAGCACGACCACCACTTCTTAAATTTTCCTGTGTACTTCGGTCATTTTCAGTGCCATCAAAGTCACTGCTGGATATGGAGTAACTCATATTAATATTGGCGCTAGTTAACCTAAATAAACTTCCACCATTATCAATATTAAACTTATCAATTTTTGTGTTATTATTATCTAAAGCATACGGATCAAACGTAGCGCCAAAGTTTAAAGACATCTGGTTTTTAAATAACTGTGTACCACCTGTCATTCGTAAAGGACTCCAATTAAGTGAGTCGCCAGCCAAATTATAAGCCGTTGAAAAGTTCAAGTTATCCAGTATTTTAATTTTTTTAGCCTCAGTAGCAGATGAATCTCTATCGCGAACTTTAGCTTCAATATTATTAGATAAACTCATCCCAATAGAACTAGAGTAGCGATTATTTGGTACTCCAAAAATACCGCTTTCAAATCGAGTATACTCTTCTTGAGACACCGTTAAACCATCTGCGCTAATAACATCATAAGTTTGGTAATAGTTACTAAATGATGGATTAATATTATAGCTAACGGATGGTCTCATGACATGTCTAATTTGCTGAATTTTAGGATTTTTGCCTGCCTTTCGAAAATCAAACATTCCGTATAATGTAGTCCCTAAATTAGTACTGAAATTATAGGTACGGAAGGCGTCAAAACCTTTTTCAGTTTCAGTAACAACCTCATTTTCATCGGGATCAAAATATTTGTTAACCGTTTCAAAAACCCATGTTTCATTGTAAGCGGTACTCGCGCTTAAACTTAAATATTTTAATATCTTAAAATTTGTTGTGAGTGGAATACTATGTTGAACACCATTTTCAGCGCTATCCCACATTTCTTTTTTAAAGAATAAGGAGTCGGTTGTTTGTATGCGGTTTTCGGCACGCACGTTGTATTGAAAATTCACATTTTCAATTATTCCTTTTTTTACCCCTTCTCTAGGTGCAAACGGGAAAACACGATTTACACTAGCTTGAATGGTAGGTAATGTCATATTAATAACTTCAGTATTCGTGTTTTGAGAATGGGTAGCCGTTACATTTAAATTAACTTGTGGTTCGCCTTGAAAGGTTTTAGAATAGGAAACAGAAGATGCTAACGTATTATTTAAAAAACTAGGTGCATTAACTTGGTTTATGGAGGTTTGGTAGTATCGACTACTTCCTAAATTCACAGATGCAGAGAAACGAGAATTTGGATTGGCTTTTGGGTCTTGCGTGTGGGACCAGCGAATATTATAAATAGACGATTTGTTATAATCTGGAAAACCACGCTCACTATTTATTAAGTTTTCATAGCGAAAGCCTAAATTTCCACGAAACCTATATTTATTAGCATAGGCACTTTCCATACGTAAGCCATAACTGCCATTTGTATAATAATCACCTAAAACAGCTAAATCAAAATAATCACTCAATGCAAAATAATAACCACCATTCTGAATAAAATATCCTCGATTATTTTCCTGACCAAAAGTAGGAATTATAACACCTGATGTTTCTTTATCCGTTAATGGAAAAAAACCAAAAGGCAAGCCTAAAGGTGTTGGTACATCAGCAATAACCATATTAGTAACACCAACTACAATTTTTTCACCAGGAACAATTTTTATTTTACTAGCTTGAAAATAATATTCTGGGTTTTCAATATCTTTTGCTGTGGTAAAACGGCCTTTATATAGAAAGATTACAGAATCATTTACTTTTTTGGTAATAGGCGCAAAAATTTTAATATCACCTTGTTCCGTGTTTGAATTATAAATTAATGCTTTTTCTGTTTCTGTATTAAATTTAATAGAATCGGGTTTTACCTCGTTTGTAGCTTGCTTAAAAACGGGTGCTTGGGTGTAAACACCTGTTGAATCTAAAATTCCTTTAGCAAAAACTGTGTTGGTATTATAGTCTATAATAATAATACCTGCTTTAAGTTCCATATCCTCATAATACACTTCAGCTTCATTATACATATACAACCTTTGCTCCTTGTTGTTAAACGATGTATAGTCGGTAGCCTTATACTTTATAGGACCCGTTATCATTTCTTTTTTAGGTTTTACGGTATCTGTAAGTGTGGAATCTTGACCTTTTTCAGAGGTATTTGGCTTTAAGGCATCACCAATACTCACATTTAAGCTATCGTTATCTTTACTTGATTCTAACTGAATTCCAGATTTTGGCAAATCTTGGGCAAAGCCAAACGTGTTGATAAACACTGTAAAACTTAAGGCGAAAAGTATGTGAAAGTTGTTTGTACGCAACGCTTTTAAATGTATTTTTGTAAAAGTATGGCTCGGTTTTTGAATTGCCAAAATTACATATATTTTTTGTGATTAAATTAATATATCCAAAAATTCCAAAATTAAAATAAACCAATAATAAAGTTGTTATATCCTATATGAAAACGAACTCTTATATATGTTTCTTGTTTTACTCCTTACTTTTAACAATTTCTTCTGTTAATTCGAGCTTTTCACAAAACAAATCAGATAAATTTGTTGTTGTTCTAGATGCTGGACATGGAGGACATGATCCTGGAAATTTAGGAAATGGCTATAAAGAAAAAAATATTGCCTTAAATATTGTTCTAGAAGTAGGTAAAGAACTTGAAAAAAATAAGGATATTACTGTTATTTACACCCGAAAAACGGATGTATTCTTAAAACTTCATGAACGTGCAGCTATAGCAAATAAAGCTGATGCCGATTTATTTGTTTCCGTACACTGTAACGCTTTTTCAAATAGTGCCCATGGAACAGAGACCTATGTTCTAGGTTTACATGTAAATGAGCAAAACTTTAATGTAGCTAAAAAGGAAAATGAAGTTATTTTTTTGGAGGATGATTATGAAAAACATTATGAAGGTTTTGATCCTAATTCCCCAGAGTCTCTTATAGGTTTAACACTTATGCAAGAGGAATATTTAGATCAGAGTATTCAGCTAGCCAGTTTAATTGAAACAAATTTCACAGGTAAATTAAAACGGAAAAGTCGTGGTGTTAAGCAAGCTGGGTTTTGGGTCTTACACAATACTTATATGCCAAGTGTTTTAATTGAAACAGGTTTTTTAACATATAAGCCGGAAGGATTGTATTTGAATTCTAATAAAGGTCAAGATGAAATGGCATCTGCAATTAAAGAAGCCATTTTTCATTACAAAGATAATTTAGATCAAAATGTAGGTGGTTTTTTTCAGCCAAATAAATCAAATGAAACCATTGCCAATACTACTGAAACAGTAGTGAAAGATAATTATGAAGGCGTTATCTTTAAAGTTCAAATTGCTGCTAGTTCAAGGAGAATAATGACTAAACCTTATAATTTTAAGGGATTAGATCCTATTTCAAATGAGAAAGTTGGTGAGCTTTACAAATATTATTATGGCGCTACTTCAGATTATAATGCAGCCAAGAGATTTAAAGATGAAGCAGATGCCAAAGGCTACGATGGGTGTTTTATTGTAGCTTTTAAAAATGAGGAAATCGTACCTTTAACAGAGGTCATAAAATCATCTGCTAATTAAAGGTATTCTTTCTAAATTTATTTCTAATTTTGTTTAATAACCAAATATTCTCGCTTTGAAACTATCTAAAGAAGTAAAAACTGCCATATTAGTCATTTCAGGAATCGTCTTTCTTATTTTTGGAATTAATTTCCTACAAGGAGTAAATCTGTTGGATAGTGCCAATACTTATCAAACTGAATTTGATTATAATGCGTTAGCTGCATCTTCCGCTGTAACTATCAAAGGGAATAGTGTCGGACAAATTAAAGAAATAAAATATATACCTGAAACCAGTAAAACACGTGTCATTTTTTCTGTTGATAGTGATTTAAAGTTATCAAAGAACAGTAAAATTCGCATGTATGCTTCTGGATTGTTGGGTGATAATGCTATTGCCATTATTCCAGCAAATGATACAGATATAGCGCAAGATGGTACTATGTTTGAATCCGAAGTAGAAAAAGGACTAGTAGATCAGCTCTCTGGTAATTTTTCTGAATTAAGTTCAGGTTTAGGTACGACGTTAAAATCTGCGGACACTTTACTTATTGGTATAAATAGTCTAATTGAAGATAATTCAGACACTGGATTAAAAAGTGCAATTGCCGAGTTAAACGCAACTATAAAGTCGTTTAACGCCTTGTCTAATTCTGTTAATTCTTTAGTGGCCAAAAACGAAGCAAATTTAACGTCAGTTATTAGAAATTTCGATTCCATAAGCTCTGATCTTGCGGTTGTTTCTTCCGATTTAAAAAAAGCAGATATTTCCAAAACACTGGGCAATTTAGATACGACACTAACCAATGTAAATGCACTTTTAGACGATTTAGAAAAAGGCGAAGGCACTATGGGTAAATTACTCAAAGATGATAAACTATATAATAACTTAGAAGTGGCTTCCTTACAACTTAAAGAGTTATTACAAGACTTTAAATTAAATCCAAAACGTTACGTAAACGTGTCTGTTTTTGGAGGAAAAAATAAAGACGAGTACGAAAAACCTGAAGACGAAAGACAATAAACTAAACCAACCATGAATTATATACCTAACGTACTTTTTGCAATTGCTTTAATAATTGGTATTGGCTATTTTGCTAATAATGTCAAAAAACTACTGCGTAATATTAAACTAGGACACGATGTGGATGTGAGTGATAATACTTCACAACGTTGGAAAAACATGATTAATATTGCGTTAGGCCAAAGTAAAATGGTAAAACGCCCAGTTTCAGGATTTTTACACGTTATTGTTTATGTTGGTTTTGTCATTATTAATATTGAAGTTCTTGAGATTATTATAGATGGACTTTTTGGAACACACAGGTTGTTTTCTGAATTATTACCAACTTCCGTTTATGGTTTCCTTATTGGCTCATTTGAAATATTAGCAGCATTAGTGTTTGTAGCGGTTGTGATTTTTTGGATTCGTAGAAACATTATTAAATTACAACGGTTTTTAAAACCTGAAATGACGGGTTGGCCCAAAAATGATGGAAATATCATTCTGTATTTTGAAATGGTACTAATGACCTTGTTCCTGATTATGAACGCTACAGATGCACCATTCCAATCTATGGAATCTGGGAATGTTATCAGTCAATATATCACACCACTTTTTAATGGTTTATCAGAAACGACCATGGCTGTTATAGAAAGATCGGCTTGGTGGTTACATATTTTAGGTATTTTAGTATTCTTAAATTATTTATATTTTTCTAAACACTTACATATCTTATTGGCATTTCCAAACACCTATTATGGTAAAGTAAAGCCAAAAGGACAACTTGATAATCTACAGGCAGTCACAAAAGAGGTTAAAATGATGATGGATCCTGATGCCGATCCTTATGCTGCTCCACCCGAAGAAGATGAAAATGACGTACCAGCAAAATTTGGCGCTAGTGATGTTCAAGATTTAAATTGGGTGCAATTATTAAACGCATATACCTGTACAGAATGTGGACGTTGTACTAGTGAATGTCCAGCAAATTTAACAGGTAAGAAATTATCGCCGCGTAAAATCATGATGGATACGCGAGATAGACTGGAAGAAGTTGGAAAAAATATAGATGCTAATAAAGGTGTTTTTCAAGACGATGGTAAGCAATTATTAGACGATTATATAACACGCGAAGAATTATGGGCTTGTACATCCTGTAACGCTTGTGTGGAAGCATGTCCTGTAAGTATTGATCCCCTTTCCATTATTATGGATATGCGTCGTTATTTGGTTATGGAACAAAGTGCAGCTCCAACGGAATTAAATAATATGATGACGAATATTGAAAACAATGCAGCTCCATGGCCATATAATCAAATGGATCGCTTAAACTGGAAAGACGAGTAGTCGTTTTTTAATAAATTTAAATATCATTAAAAATTTTAGTGTAACATATAGCCTTTTACTAGTTGCCATGTTATTTTTAGGAATACATAACATGCAAGCACAAGGCTATGCAAAAGATTCTTTACAGATAAAGGTTTACACGGAAATAACCTATCAAAATAATGAAGCAAAGGATATTAAATTGCTAACTGTTTTTTGCGATTATTGTTCAGATAAACAAACAACCAGAATTGGTTATGCTGCCCTACGTCGTGCTTATGATGAACGGTATGATCCTGAAAATATTCTGGAAAATGGTAAAAAGAAACTCGCTATTATTTTGCGTATTGCTAAAGATGATTTTTTACAAATGAACGAGGATGTGTTAATGGACGAACCTCAAGATAATAGAGAATAAAATACAATCTAGATGAAACGAGAAGACGCAGATAAATTATTACACGAAAAAGTAGAAGCAGGCGAAAAAGTAAGCCCTATTTTACCAAAAGGCGTAAAAAATTATTTAATAGATATTGATGGTACCATTACGGAAGATGTTCCAAATGAAGAACCTGAACGTATGGGAACCTGTGAGCCGTATCCAGATGCTTTAGTAACTTGTAATAAATGGTATGAAGAAGGACATTTAATTTGTTTTTTTACGTCCAGAACCGAGGACCATAGAGAGGTTACAGAAAAATGGCTAATCAAACATGGGTTTAAATTTCATAGTTTATTAATGGGTAAACCACGAGGTGGTAATTATCATTGGATAGATAACCATTTGGTAAAAGCCACACGATACAAAGGAAAATTTACAGATTTAGTTGATAAAAAAGTCACCATCCAAGTTTTTGACGATGGTAAACATGAATAATAATATTATGAGCGAACAACTTAAAGTGCCAACTATGGCAGAATATATGGCAGAAGGCAAACAACCAGAAGTGTTATTTTGGGTTGGATGTGCAGGAAGTTTTGATGATAGAGCCAAAAAAATAACTAAAGCATTTGTAAGAATCCTTAACAAAGCAAACGTAGATTTTGCCGTTTTAGGGTCCGAAGAAGGCTGTACTGGCGATCCTGCCAAACGAAGTGGAAACGAATTTCTATTTCAAATGCAAGCCGTTACAAATATTGAAGTCATGAATGCTTATGAAATCAAGAAAATTGTAACCACTTGTCCGCATTGTTTTAATACCATGAAAAATGAGTATCCAGAACTCGGCGGTAAATATGAGGTTATGCACCACACACAATTTTTAAAATCCTTGTTAGAAGAAGGTCGTTTAACTATTGAAGGTGGTCAGTTTAAAGGTAAACGAATCACGTTTCATGATCCCTGTTTTTTAGGTCGTGCTAATGGTGTTTACGAAGCACCACGTGAGTTAATCCGTAAATTGGATGCCGAATTAGTAGAAATGAAAAGCTGTAAAAGTCGCGGTTTATGCTGTGGAGCTGGAGGTGCGCAAATGTTTAAAGATGCCGAAAAAGGCGATAAAGAAATTAACGTAGAACGTACAGAACAAGCCATGGAAACTAAGCCAGAAATTATTGCTGCTGGTTGTCCGTTTTGTAATACCATGATGACGGATGGTGTAAAAGCCAAAGATCAAGAAGCAAATATAGAAGTTATGGATATTGCCGAACTAATTGCTAATGCTGACGATTTATAGAATTTATGAGCTTTTTTGAAAAAAACAAAACCTATATACGATTAGGTGTCATTTCCGGAATTATGTTTGCCCTTGTTATGTTGGCATTCGACTATTTTATGGGAAGAGACTTATCCATCATAAAATTCGGATTACATTTTCTGTTGTTTGGATGTTTTAACGCATACATGGCGCACCGGAAGGTGAAAAAAGAAGAACAGAATCGTAATAAATAAGTGAAAAAAGGAAACTATATTTCTGCTGTAATTGCAGCCATTTGTTTTGGATTTGCGGTGTTTATTATTGATTATTATAATAATGAAGTAGCTTCAATTGGTAAGTATATTTTTCAAGCTGTCTTTGTAGGTTTTTTTATGGCTATTGCTTTTAGGACCAAAATAACCAAGACATAATTGTTATGAAGTTCAATTCAAAAAACATCAAAAAAGGATTAATTTCCGGTGCCATCCAAGGTTTGATTTTTGCGTTAGCCATGGCTGGTTTTGATTATGTGGATAAAAAACCTTTCAATTTAAATCAGTTTGTATTCTATTTCTTAACTTTTGGGACAGTTATAGGACTTACAACAGTATATAGTAAAACTAAACAAAAAAATAATGCTAGTAGATTTTAATACATTACCGAACGAATCACGCGTTTGGATATTCCAAGCAAACCGCACATTCACCGATTCCGAATTGGATGAAATTAAATTAAAACTTAACACCTTTGTTGAAAACTGGACAGCGCACGGAAGCGATTTGCAAGCTGGTTATACTATTGAATACAAAAGGTTTATTGTTTTGGCTTTAAATCAGGATGTGAATAAGGCAACAGGTTGTTCTATTGATGCATCTGTTCATTTTATTCAAGATTTAGAAAAACAATATGATGTGGATTTAATGGATAAAATGAATGTGTCTTATAAACAAGGTAATTTTGTGGCTTACAAAACCTTAACCGATTTCCGACAAATGGCAAAAGATAGAGCCGTTTCTAAAAACACCATTGTGTTTAATAATTTAGTAAATAATATTGCTGAATTTAAAGAATATTGGGAAGTTCCTGCTAGTGAAAGCTGGCATTCTCGTTTTGTTAAATAAATTAGTATTGGCTTTTTTTTAATAATACTTGAATCAAATTTATGTCGTTTGGATATTGAAATCTATTTTTAAATTTCACATATCATCGTATTTCAGTCAACTTTCAATTTGACAAGAAATTATGCGTCAGTAATTTATTAATAGTTCCGTTATAAATCTATCTTAAAATCTGTGTTTCTTTTCACTAAAATTGGTAATTTGGCATAGTCTTAATTAACCGTTTAAATTATCCTTCGTTATATGCGATTCCTAGTTTTTTTATTGCTTTTTATTGTTTCACAGTCATTTATTCAAGCTCAAAGTTTGGATCCGTTAGCAACAACTGATGCTAAAGAACAACTTAAATGGGTGGATAGTATTTATGGAAACATGACTTTAGACGAAAAAATTGGACAGCTCTTTATGGTTCAGGCCTTTTCAAATAAGGACTTAATGCACGAAAATATTATTAGCCAAATGGTAACTAATAATCATATTGGAGGTGTTATTTTTTCTAAAGGAGATCCGGTTAGTCAGGCTAGATTTAATAATGATTTGCAGTCTGTAGCTAAAGTACCATTACTAATAGGTATGGATGCGGAATGGGGTTTAAGTATGCGTCTGGATTCAACGTACGCATTTCCATGGAATATGACGCTTGGTGCCATAAAAGATAATTTGTTAGTGGCAAAAGCTGGTTATCATATTGGCGAACATTGTAAGCGTCTAGGTGTGCATTTTAATTTTGCACCAGATATTGATATCAATACCAACCCTAAAAATCCAATTATTGGAAACCGTTCTTTTGGTGAAGATCGTGAAAATGTAACGGAAAAAGCTTCAGCTTTTATGCAAGGGATGCACGATGCAGGTGTTTTATCAAGCGCAAAACATTTTCCTGGACATGGTGATACAGACACGGATTCTCATAAAGCACTACCAACCATAGATTTCGACATAAAACGTATCGATTCTATTGAAATGTATCCATACAAACGTCTCATAAAAGAAGGCGTTTCCAGTGTTATGGTTGCGCACTTAAATGTACCTGCTTTAGAAGCAGAAAACGGTTTGCCAACCTCATTATCTAAACACGTTATAACGGATATTTTAAAGGAAAAGCTCGGTTTTAAAGGTCTTATTTTTACTGATGCCTTAAATATGAAAGGTGTTGCAAATTTCAGTACACCAGGAGATATTGATTTAGCAGCCTTTCAGGCAGGAAACGATATTCTATTAATTTCTGAAGATGTACCAAAAGCTATTGATAAAATCAGAGACGCTTATAATTCAGGCGAAATTACTGAAGAACGTTTAGCGCATTCCGTTAAAAAAATACTGAAAGCGAAATATAAAGTCGAACTGAATAAATTTATTCCAGTTGATTTAGAAAATTTGGTAGCGGATTTAAATAGACCTGAAGATGATGTGCTTTATGAGAAACTTATGGAGAATGCCATTACTGTTGTAAAAAATAAAGGCGATATTTTACCAATCCGGAATTTAGAAACTAAAAAAATTGCCTATATAAAGTTAGGTGATGATGATGGTTCAGATTTTCTTCAAGGTCTTCAGAAATATGGAAAAGTTCATGAGGTTGTTGGAGATAATTTAGATGAAGTTATTGAGAAGCTTAAAGCATATAACACAGTCATAATTGGTTTTCACCGCTCTAATGATAATCCGTGGAAAAGTTTTGAATTTTCAGATAAAGAATTGGTTTGGCTTTATGAAATAGCTAGAACCAATACCGTTATTCTCGATGTTTTTGTTAGACCCTATGCGTTATTGGATGTTAAAACATTGGAAAATGTTGAAGGACTTGTGGTGAGTTATCAAAATAGTCCGATTTCTCAAGACACCTCTGCTCAAATTATATTTGGAGCTGTTCAAGCACAAGGTACATTGCCAGTTTCTATTGGTAATGGTTTTGCGGTTGGTGACGGGTTTACATTGTCTAGCTTATCACGTTTAGGCTATGCCATTCCAGAACGCGTAGGTATGAGCACTGAAAAACTTAATAAAATTGATGCCATTGCCCAACGTGCCGTTAATGAAAAAATGACTCCTGGAATTCAGTTGCTAGTCGCTAGAAAAGGTAAAGTTATCTACAGTAAAAACTTTGGAAAACATACGTATGATGCAAACGCAGAACCTGTTAAATTTAATGACATGTATGATGTGGCTTCACTTACAAAAATTCTGGCAACCTTACCATTATTGATGGAGTTGGAGGAAAAAGGAATTGTTACTTTGGACACAAAATTATCAAAAATACTTCCAGAGTATGCCAACTCCAATAAAAAGAACATTACATTAAAACAAATGTTATCGCATTATGCGCGATTAAATCCGTGGATTCCATTCTATTCTGCCACTTTAGATTCAAATAAACAGCCAGACCCAAAATATTACCGAAAAGAATACGGCGGAAAATTTACCGTAAAGGTGGCTAATGAATTATATATGCGTGCCGATTATCAAGATAGCATGCAAAAAATTATTAAAGACAGTGATTTATTGAAAACCTTGCGCTATCGTTACAGTGATTTACCGTATTATATACTTAAAAAGTATTTAGAAAAATACTATGAGAAAGGTTTAGATGAATTGGTTCAGGATCATTTTTATCAATCTTTAGGAGCTAATCACACCACATATAACCCAAATAGTAAATTTAGCGATATTAATATAGTACCTTCAGAAATAGACGATTATTATCGTTACCAAAAAATACAAGGCTATGTTCACGATATGGGAGCAGCTATGCAAGGTGGTGTAGGAGGTCATGCTGGTGTTTTTAGTAATGCCAATGACGTAGCTAAAATTATGCAAACCTATTTACAAAAAGGTTTTTATGGTGGAAAGCGCTATTTTAAAACAAAAACATTAGATACGTTTAATACGTGTTTTTACTGCGATAAAGATAATCGTCGTGGTGTTGGTTTTGATAAACCTCAATTAGGCGATTCTGGACCAACTTGTGGCTGTGTATCCATGACAAGTTTTGGGCATTCAGGTTTTACAGGAACCTATGCATGGGCAGATCCCGAAGAAGAAATTGTATATGTATTTTTAGCAAATAGAACCTATCCAAATGCAGGATCGAATACGTTGCTTAAAGAAAATATTAGAACAGATATTCAGGAATTGATTTATGAGGCTATTATTGATTAATTTAAAATATCTTGTATAGATATTTGTTTTAATACGACCAATATCGAGAATAACTAATAACTGGAGTTTTGCTCTAAAGTGAATTTTAATTTACAGAATAAGAATGAAAATAGGAATCGTTTGTTACCCAACGTTTGGCGGAAGTGGTGTAGTAGCTACAGAATTAGGAATTGAATTGTCTAAACGTGGTCACGAAGTCCATTTTATAACCTACAAACAACCGGTTCGTTTAGAACTTTTAGGCAGTAATGTTCATTTTCATGAGGTTACAGTTCCTGAATATCCTTTGTTTCATTACCAACCTTATGAGTTGGCACTTTCCAGTAAATTAGTAGATATGGTAAAGCTCCATAAAATTGAGGTTTTGCATGTTCATTATGCCATTCCACACGCTTATGCAGCTTATATGGCGAAAAAAATGCTTCAAGAAGAAGGTATTTATGTACCAATTGTAACTACACTCCACGGAACAGATATTACACTAGTTGGAAGTCACCCGTTTTATAAAACAGCAGTTACATTTAGTATTAATAAATCGGATGCAGTAACATCTGTTTCCGAAAGTTTAAAACGCGATACCTTACGCTTATTTGATATAAAAAATGATATTGAAGTTGTTACGAATTTCATAGATATTGGAAAACACACGAATACGTTTACAGATTGCCAACGCGCTATGATGGCTGCTGATAATGAAAGAATTATAACACATATAAGTAATTTTAGACCAGTTAAACGCATCTCAGATGTTATTAAAGTATTTTATAATATCCAAAAGGAAATACCAGCCAAATTAATGATGGTTGGCGAAGGTCCCGAAAAGGAGGCAGCTGAACAATTAGCAATTGAATTGGGAATTGAAAATAAAGTTGTTTTTCTAGGAAATAGCCATGAAATAGACCGGATATTATGTTTTTCTGATTTGTTTATTTTGCCATCAGAAACAGAAAGTTTTGGTTTAGCGGCTTTGGAAGCTATGGCTTCTGGAGTTCCTGTTATATCTAGTAATTCCGGAGGTATTCCAGAGGTTAATATTCATGGAGTTTCGGGATATTTGAGTAATGTGGGTGATGTTGATGATATGAGTAAAAATGCAATAACCATTTTGAAAGATACAGAAACACTTAATACGTTTAAACTGCAAGCCACAAAACAAGCAAGTAAGTTTGATATTCATGAAATAGTACCTCAATACGAAGCTATTTATCAAAAAACCTTATCAAAAAGCAAAGTTTTAAACTAATCTACTTTTTGTAACAGGCTATTTTTTATTTGTATTTATTTTATAACTTGGGGTAAACTTCAAAACCGTTATAAAATGAATAGAAAATCGTTTCTAAACCTAACAGCTCGCGCTGGACTTTTTTTAGGTCTTACTCCAACTTTAATTTCTGGAAATACAAGAGAGAATCTGCAAGAAGTTGACGCTGTAAACGCCTTATTGGGTTCTAATAAAGCATTAGGTAATATGGTGAGTTTTGCCGACAAGCCTATAGATAAAGTGCGTGTTGGAATGATTGGTATGGGAAATAGAGGTTCTGTTCTAATTCAAATGTTTGAGTATCTAATTAAACACAATCATGCTGAAATTGTTGCCCTTTCCGACTTAAAGGAAGATAAACTCACTAAAAGCAACGACTACTTAAAAACCATTCAACCACAAGGTGCCGATCTGTATTTTGGTGACGAAAATTCCTGGAAAAAAATAGCTAAAAGAGACGATATAGATATCCTGATTATTGCAACACCATGGAATTATCACACAGAAATGTGTGTATATGGAATGGAAAATAATAAACATGTTGCTTGCGAGCAGCCATTAGCAATGACGTTGGACGATTGCTGGAAACTAATTGAAGTAGCGGAACGTACCAAAAAACATTGTATGTACATGGAGAATTGCTGTTTTAATGGCGAGGAACTTTGGATATTAAATATGATTAATGAAGGTGTTTTTGGTGATATAAATCATGCAGAAGGTGCTTACATTCACGACTTAAGAAAACACATGTTAGATGCAACTTATTATGAAAACCAATGGCGTATTAAACACCACGAAACTAAAAACGGTAATTTTTATACTGGTCATGGTTTAGGTCCAGTTAGTTCCTATATGGATATTGGTCGTGGTGATAATTATGATTTTATGGTCAGTATGAGTTCTAGAGAACAAAGTTTAAGTGAAGCAGCAAAAAAAGAAAATTTCCGCACACAAAACTTTACGTGTGGTGATATGAACACCTCACTAATTAAAACAAAAAAAGGAAAAACCATCATGCTACAGTTTGACACACATACCGGAAGACCCTATTCCAGACTAAACACAGTAACTGGAACTAAAGCGGTTCATGAAGGGTATCCATCTAGATTATATGTTGGACATGAAGCGTTACAATGGGGACATTCTTGGTTGAAAGATGAAGAATACAAAGAGTATAGAGAACG
>DIAL01000081.1:13345-15498 GCA_002414705.1 Flavobacteriaceae bacterium UBA5079 | reverse complement strand
GTATAGAGAACGTTATGATCATCCGCTTTGGAAAAAACTCCGAACTCAAATTGATGCCAACGCAGTAGGTCACGGCGGAATGGATTTTGTTATGATTTATAGAATGATACGATGCTTAAATCAAGGATTGCCTTTAGATATTAATTTATATGATAGTGTTATGTGGAGTGCTATTACGCCATTATCCCAAATGTCTGTAGCCAATAATAGCGCTAGCACCAGAATCCCTGATTTTACAGGCGGCACTTGGGAAACACCTCGTAAAAATGAAGTGCTACGCGATATTATGTAAACTGTTGTTTTGTAATTCGCTCAATTGCTTTTAGATTATTAAAGACTGATTGTAATAAGGTGAATTGATTTAAAGCACGATCTAAATTATGATTTGTGTAATTGGTTTTGTAATAAATATCGTTATTTAAAAAATCAGTTAAAAAACGTAATCCCATAATGTAAATGATTGTCTGTATTCCTAAAGGTAAATATTCAATTTCTTTAGATGTTAAAATGGATTTTGTTTTTAAAGCAAAACCAGAACAATAGGCTTCATAAAGATTTAGATCTATTTGAATTTTACTTAAATCCGTTTCATCTTCAGTTGATTTGGTGCAAATAGAGCGCACAGAATCTCCGAAATCAAAATGTACTAAACCTGGCATAACCGTATCTAAATCAATAACGGCTATACCCTTGTTTTGTTCGTTATACAGAATGTTAGATAATTTGGCATCATTGTGTGTAATCCGAATCGGGAATTGGTTTTTAGCTTGTAAATTTGCTAATGTACACATTGCTTTTTTATGGTTTTTTACAAAAGCTATTAAATTTGCAGCCGCTTCTAATCGATTTGATTTGGCAATTTTTAAAGCATTTTCAAATTGCGTAAACCTAAAAAGTACATGATGAAAATCTATTAATGTTTCAGACATAGATTCAGGTGAAATGGATTCGGTATTTAAAATGAAATCACCATAAAGTTTTCCAGCTTCAAAAGCTATTTCGGGTGTTTCTGCTTTTTCTATGGTAATAGCATTTGGGATAAAAAGCATGACATTCCAAAAGTCCTTTTCATCTTTATATATATATTGGTTTTGGGATGTTTTTAAATATGTAACGGCTTGATAATGTGAGTTTGTTTTTTTGTAAATGGCCTGCAAATGTTCAGACACTATAATTTTATTAGAAATAACAGCATTGGTATCTTTAAAAACGTGACTATTTAATTTCTGAATAATGAATTTCTCATCATTTTGTTGGGTTACCAAATAGGTGTCATTAATATGACCAGACTGCAGTATTTCAACAGATTTTAAAGGAATTTTTATTCCAAAAGCCTCACAAATATTATCCAGTTTATGCACCATTTACCAGAGTTTTTTTGGATAGAAATTTTTATCAATACGTGTTTTAATATGTTCACGTGCTAATGGTTCATCACTTAAATAAGTCATACCAAACCAGGTATCATCTGTCGGTAAAACTTGGATGATATTTAAGTCGTTCTCAATAAGGTATTTCATAATATAGGTAATGTAAAACTCGTCTTTTTCAAAATCAGTTAGTGTATTTAGGAATGTCTTGAATAAATTTTCAGTAACTTCAAAAACAGATAGTTTAAATCCCCAGAAATTCATGGAAACTAACGTATTTGGATTAAATATTTCAGAATGTGAATTATTTTGAGATACAATTTCGCCAGTATTATTTTTAATAATGGCAGTATGCTCTTCAATACTAATTAAATTATGATTTTCATCTATGATGCAAATACCACGTGAAACCGATCCGTTTTCTGATAAAGTATTTTTTAATGCATAACCAACCAGATAATTATTGGTATTGTTTTTTTTGAAAAGCATGTCATACATGAGTTGAAAGGCTTTTCTTCCGTAAAAATCATCGGTATTTATTAGGGTAAAATCATTAACAACAATATCTTTTAAAGCCAATAAAGCATGACCAGTTCCCCAAGGTTTGCTGCGAGTTCGGGAATCTGATAATTCATTTTTTTGAATGACAAAATCTACTGAAATGTATTCTGGTAATTTGTTGTTATAACGTGTTTCGAATTGCTCTAAAATTTCATTACGAACTATAAAAACAATGTGATTATAACCTACATGTATAGCATCATAAATGCTAAAATCCAGTAT
>DIAL01000081.1:10471-13213 GCA_002414705.1 Flavobacteriaceae bacterium UBA5079 | reverse complement strand
GCTAATGTATCATAAACAGGATGTAATTGCTTGAGGCTACCAAATCTGGAACCCATGCCTGCAGCCATAATTGCCAACGTTTTTTTTGTCATAAAACAAATGTAAAAAAAAGCACGTCAATCATAGACGTGCTTAAATATATAGTTTTATTTAAGATATTAAAATTGGTATCTCACACCAAGTCCAATGTCAAAATCTAAATCGTTATTATCATAAACATCATCGCCAAAACCCAATTCAGGTCTGAAGTCTAACGATAATAATAATGGAAAGTCAAAACTGTATTCTATTCCAATATTACCTGCTAAAAACACAAAAGCATCATTGACATCTTTGCGTCCTGGATTTTCAAAACTGTAAGCACCAAAACCTATTCCAGGTCCAGCATACCAGTTAAAGCCACCATCAATATTCCAAACCCAATGGTATAAACCAGCTAGTTTAAAACCATCATAATCATTACCATCTCGCCATCCAAAATCAAATTCTAGACGGTTGTTGTCACCAATAGCGCGTTGATATGATATTTCTGCGCCAAATCCATTGCTATCACCTAGACGTAAACCAATAGCATTTTTTGAAATTTCTTGTGCAAAACCTGTTACAATAAATCCTAAACCGACTATAAAAGCCATACATGTATTTTTCATATTTTTTTCTAATTGTTTAATTAATATATCTACGTTTAATTTAAAGTATTAGCCCATATTATTTACAAAAATAACGTTAAAACTGTCATTATATTGAAATTCTTGTTAGCTTTATTGAGACGTAAATAACTAACAACTTGAAGCAGCATTTATTAGCATTAAAACAAACTTTAAAAGGGGAATTGCATTTTGATTATTTAATGAAATCAATATACGCAATAGATGCATCAGTTTATCGCATGTTACCACTTGCAGTAGCGTATCCGAGAGATAATGATGACATTAAAACACTTATTCAGTTTGCTAAAAAACATCAAACATCTTTAATTCCTAGAACTGCTGGCACGTCTTTGGCAGGACAATGTGTAGGAACAGGAATTGTAGTAGATGTATCAAAACATTTTAATCAGATTTTAAATTTTAATGAAGTAGAAAAAACTATAACCATTCAACCAGGCGTTGTTCGCGATGTTTTGAATAACTATTTAAAACCCTATGGTCTTTTTTTTGGTCCCAATACGTCTACATCAAATCGGTGTATGATTGGCGGAATGGTGGGTAATAACTCCTCTGGAACAACGTCTATCCAGTATGGTGTTACGCGAGATAAGATTTGCGAATTACATGCAATTTTAAGTGATGGAAGTGATGCTGTTTTTTCAGAAATTTCAAAAGAAGAATTTCATTTAAAAACCAGACAACTTACTTTAGAAGGCCAAATATATAAAGCTATTCATGAAGAACTTTCATCAGAAAGTGTTCAAACAGACATTTTAAAAGAATTTCCAAAACCAGAAATTCACCGAAGAAATACAGGTTATGCCATTGATAAATTAATTGAATCGGATGTGTTTACAAATTCAGATAAACGCTTTAATATGTGTCAATTGCTAACTGGAAGTGAAGGAACTCTAGCATTTACTACTGAAATCACATTGCAATTAGACAAATTACCTCCATTAGATTCGGCCTGGGTATGTTTACATTTTGAGTCTATAGAATCCTGTTTAAAATCTGTTGAAACGGTTATGCAACATGATTTACATACCTGTGAAATGATGGATAAAACCATTTTAGATTTAACAAAGCACAATAAAACACAACAAGAAAATAGGCAGTTTGTTAATGGTGATCCAGAAGCCATTTTAATGTGTGAGGTGCGAGCGTGTTCTAAATCCGATTTATTGTTTCAGGTTCAAAAGCTGCAAGACGCTGTGACACATTTAAAATTATGTTATGCGCAAGTCGTTTTAGAAGGTGAAGCTATAAACCAAGCCATGGAATTACGAAAAGCTGGATTAGGACTTTTAGGAAATATGATTGGCGATAAAAAATCGGCTGCTTGTATTGAAGATACTGCTGTAGCTTTACCTGATCTAGCAAACTATATTACCGATTTTTCTAAACTCATGTTAAGCTATAACCAAAAAGCAGTTTATTATGCGCATGCTGGAGCGGGAGAGTTGCATTTGCGACCAATTTTAAACTTGAAGCAAAAAGAGGACGTTGTTTTATTTAGAAAAATCACCACAGATGTAGCCAAACTTGTTAAGTCCTATCAAGGTTCCATGAGTGGCGAACATGGTGACGGTATTGTTCGTGCTGAATTTATTCCACTTATGATTGGTGAAGCAAATTATGGCATTCTTAAACGCATCAAATTTGCTTTTGACCCAGAAAATATATTTAATCCAGGAAAAATAGTCAATGCCTTTCCAATGGATAAAAACTTACGTTATAAACCAGGTAGAAAAGAACCTAAAATTGAAACGATTTTAGATTTTTCAGCATCATTAGGAATTTTACGAGAAGCTGAAAAATGCAATGGTTCTGGTGATTGTAGAAAATTACCCGAATTCGGTGGAACAATGTGTCCGAGTTATCGTGCTACTAGAAATGAAAAAGATACCACGCGTGCAAGAGCCAATGCATTACGTGAGTTTCTAACAACGTCCAATAAAACGAATAAGTTTAATCATGACGAATTAAAAGAGGTTTTTAGTTTATGTGTGAGTTGTAAAGCATGTGCTAGTGAATGTCCGAGCAGTGTAGATGTGGCGAGTTTAAAAGCGGAGTTTGAATATCAATATCA
>DIAL01000081.1:9891-10359 GCA_002414705.1 Flavobacteriaceae bacterium UBA5079 | reverse complement strand
GGAGTTTGAATATCAATATCAAAAAGAAAATGGTAGTAGTCTACGCACTAAATTATTTGCCTATAATAATAAACTGAATGGGTATGGAAGCTCCTTTTCTAGTGTTACTAATTTCATGTTTTCAAATGAATTTACAAGTACTAGCATTAAAAAATTATTAGGAATAGCACCAAAAAGAAGTTTGCCTTTAATTTCAAGTGTAAGTTTAAATAAGTTTATACAAAAATCAATAAAAGAGAGTTTTAGTAATGAAAAAATAAAAACAGTTTATTTTTTTAATGATGAATTCACCAATCATTTAGATTCTGAAATTGGTCAAGATGCATTGCAGCTTTTAGAGGCTTTAAATTACGATATAAAGTTTGTAAAACACGAAGAATCTGGTCGTGCATTTTTGTCTAAAGGTTTTTTAGAACAAGCTAAAAAAGTAGCTAATATAAACGTGTCTATTTTTTCTGAAGTCATTTC
>DIAL01000081.1:8465-9802 GCA_002414705.1 Flavobacteriaceae bacterium UBA5079 | reverse complement strand
TCTATTTTTTCTGAAGTCATTTCAGAAGCAACGCCCTTAATAGGTATAGAACCATCGGCTATTTTAACCTTTCGGGATGAATATATTAAGTTAGCAGACCATAAAGATTTAGCTAAAAAACTCGCTAAAAATTGTTTTTTAATTGAAGAATTCCTTCAGAATGAAATTATTTTAGGAAATATTAGGCCAGAACAATTTACCAAAGATTCTAAAAATATTAAGTTTCATGGTCATTGCCATCAGAAAGCGTTAAGTAATCAGAAAACAAGTTTTGATATATTGAATTTACCTAAAAATTATCGAGTAACCATTATTCCAAGTGGTTGTTGCGGTATGGCTGGAAGTTTTGGTTACGAGAAAGAGCATTATGAGGTGAGTATGCAAATAGGTGAGCAAACTCTTTTTCCAGCTGTAAGAAAGGCGCCTGAAGACTCGATTATTTCAGCAAATGGTATTAGTTGCCGACATCAAATTTTAGATGGAACAGGAAGAAAAGCAAAACATCCTATTAGTATTTTAAAACAGGCTTTAATTTGATTTTTTTCTGTTTCGTATCAAAAATAGTAAAGGCAGCAATTAAGTCTTGTACTTCCATCTCTTTAACATCACTATCTGCAAAAAATGGAATAAGTTTGTCATGATTGTAATTGTATATTTTCCAACGTTTAAATTGGTATTCTAAAGCGGTAAAATTCTCAACCCAATCACCTGAATTTAAGTAGGTTGTTTTACCATATTTTGTTTCCTTTTGTTCCATTTTTGGATGATGAATGTGTCCACAAATTACATAATCGTAACCGTTTTCAATAGCCAAATCCATGGCCACATGTTCAAAATCGCTTATATATTTTAAGGCACCTTTTACACTATTTTTAATCCGTTTTGAAAGGGAATATTTTTCCTTGCCAAACTTTATTAGAAACCAATTGATGAGTCGGTTAATTACAATTAAAAAATCATAACCATAACCGCCTAATTTTGCTAACCAACGTGCGTTTTGTATGGACGCATCAAAAACATCACCATGGAAAAACCAAGCTTTTTTACCGTCTAATTCTAGAACAATTTTATCAACTATAGAAATATTTCCAATAGTTGTATCGCTGAATTTGCGCAACATATCATCATGATTACCCGTAATGTAAATTACTTCAACACCATTTGAGGCCATGGTCATTATTTTTTTTATGACTTTTAAATGGGATTTGGGAAAGTACCGCTTATTAAATTGCCAAATATCAATGATATCACCATTTAGAATGAGTTTTTTTGGGTTAATGCTATTCAAATACGTTAATAAATGTTTAGCATGACATCCATAGGTTCCTAAATGAACA
>DIAL01000081.1:0-8264 GCA_002414705.1 Flavobacteriaceae bacterium UBA5079 | reverse complement strand
TAAATGAACATCAGATATTACGGCAATTTCTATTTTTCGTTTGAGTTTCAAAGCTTTAATATTATGTTGCAAATATCTAACATGACTATTAATTTAAAGTGAAGCTGTAATTATTTAATTGTGAGGAATTTGTTAAGTAATTGTTAGGTGTTATATATTTAAAAATACATGTTAATTAAAATTCCATTTTTGTTTCTGTGATAATACAATTACATTAGCTACAAAAATAATTCTATGGCAGGAAATTCCTTCGGAAATTTATTCAAATTAACAACTTTTGGCGAGTCGCATGGAGTTGCTATTGGTGGCATTATTGATGGTTGTCCTCCGGGATTAGATGTAGATTTTGATGCCATTCAACAGGAGTTAAATAGACGAAAACCTGGACAGTCGGAAATTGTAACCCAACGGAAAGAACCTGATACCGTTGAATTTTTATCGGGAATTTTTGAAGGTAAAACCACTGGAACGCCTATTGGTTTCACTATTAAAAATGCCAATCAGAAATCTAAAGATTATTCTCATATTAAAGATGTGTATCGTCCAAGTCATGCAGATTACACATACGACCAGAAATATGGTACTCGCGATTATCGAGGTGGTGGTCGCAGTTCAGCGCGCGAAACGGCTTCTCGAGTTGTAGCAGGAGCTTTGGCGAAGCAGGTTTTAAAATCGGTTAAAATTCATGCGTACACATCATCAGTTGGTAATATTTTCTTGGAAAAACCATATCAGGATTTAGATTTTTCTAAAATTGAATCAAATGCTATTCGCTGTCCAGATTCCGAGACTGCTGAACGTATGATTGATAAAATTAAAGCCATCCGAAAAGAAGGCAATACAATAGGAGGAACCATAACGTGTGTATTACAAAATGTACCTATCGGTTTGGGAGAACCTGTTTTTGATAAACTTCATGCCGAATTAGGTAAAGCTATGTTATCTATAAATGCCGTTAAAGGTTTTGAATATGGTAGTGGTTTTTGTGGTGCTAGAATGACAGGTACTGAACATAACGATTTATTTAACGTAGATGGCTCAACAAAAACAAACTTATCAGGCGGAATCCAAGGTGGTATAAGTAATGGCATGGATATATATTTCCGTGTGGCATTTAAACCCGTAGCAACGGTTATACAGAAACAAGAAGCTTTAAACTCCAGAGGTGAATTAGTGGATATGCAAGGAAAAGGACGTCATGATCCCTGTGTTGTTCCTAGAGCTGTACCAATAGTTGAAGCTATGGCAGCATTAGTTTTAGCCGATTATTTTCTATTAAATAAAGCATATTAATACAGTAAATTTTAACGATTTAGATTAACGATATTATGAAGAAACTCGCATTACATTGGCAAATTATACTCGGAATGGTTTTAGGTGTTGTTTTCGCCTTTATTATGTCCAAATTCGAATTTGGAAGCCAAATAGTAACAGATTGGGTAAAACCTTTTGGTACCATTTTTATCAATTTGCTAAAACTTATTGCAGTTCCGTTAATATTGGCATCTCTTATAAAAGGTGTTTCAGATTTAAAGGATATCTCCAAGTTATCAAAAATGGGAGGTCGTACTATTGGTATTTACATTGTAACAACGGTTATTGCTGTATCTATTGGATTAACGGTTGTTAATATTATTCAACCAGGTAAATCTATTTCTGAAGACACTCGAACCGAACTTGTAGAAAGTTATAAAACGGATGCAGAAGGTAAAATTGCCGATGCTGAAAAGCAAAAAAACGCAGGGCCATTGCAAGCTTTAGAAGATTTGGTGCCAAGCAATATTTTTCAAGCAGCTAGTGATAATGGCAATATGCTACAAGTTATTTTCTTTGCTATTTTATTTGGTATAGGTTTGATACTAATACCTGAAGAAAAATCGGCTCCAGTAAAACAATTTTTTGATAGTTTTAATGAAGTCATTCTCAAGCTAATCGATTTAATTATGCTTGCTGCTCCTTACGGTGTTTTTGCTTTATTAGCCGCTTTGGTGGTAGAAGCTCCAAGTGCCGATTTATTTAAAGCTCTTGGTTGGTACGCGTTTTGTGTGGTTTTAGGATTAGCCCTAATGATGGCGGTTTACGCTATTCTAGTTTACTTAATAACAAAAAGAACACCCAAATTTTTCTTTAACGGTATTGCTCCAGCACAGTTATTAGGGTTTTCAACCAGTAGTAGTGCTGCTACCTTGCCAGTAACCATGGAACGTGTTGAAGAGCACTTGGGTGTAGATGAGGAAGTTACCAGTTTTGTGTTGCCAATTGGTGCAACTATTAATATGGATGGAACTAGCTTATACCAAGCTGTTGCAGCTGTTTTTATTGCACAAGCTTTTGGAATGGATTTAAGTTTTGGTGTTCAGTTAGGTATTATAGCTACTGCTACATTAGCTTCCATTGGAAGTGCTGCAGTTCCTGGTGCAGGTATGGTTATGCTGGTTATTGTTTTGGCGCAAGCAGGAATTCCCGAAGCTGGATTGGCATTAATTTTCGCAGTAGATAGACCATTAGATATGTGTAGAACCACAGTTAATATTACTGGTGATGCTGCTGTTTCTATGATGGTTGCTAAATCCGTTGGAAAACTTGGTGAACCAAAAGTTAAAAATTGGGATGATAATTATACCAATAAAAACGAGTAAAATAAATTTACTTACTTATTTTTAATCACTAATTAATTAAGAGTAATACGTATGAATGTTTGTTTTTTAATGTATCCGTGGGAAAACATAGACCCAGAAAACGATACCAGTCTAGCCTTAATAAAAGAATGTGTTAAACGTGGTCATGGTGTCGCACTTTGTTCACCTGCTAATTTAACCATACGAGATAGTGTTACTAACGCTTTTTGTACAGTTATTGGTAAAATGGAAAAAGTTCCAGTTTCATTAAAAGCCTTTTATAAAAAAGCAGTATTGCGAGAAGAAATGCTACCACTTGCTGGTTTTGATGCTATTTTCTTCCGTGCAAATCCGCCTTTAGATCCTATTATGCTTAATTTTTTAGATTCGGTAAAGGATGATGTGTTTATTATCAACTCTTTGGAAGGTATGCGTGAAGCAAATAATAAATTGTATACCGCTGCTTTTGGTGATGCGCACAGTAATATTATTCCAAATACACATGTCTCTAAAAACAAGAATTATTTAGTCCGACAAATTAAAGAATCAAAAGCTGATAAAATGATTATCAAACCGTTGAATGGTTTTGGTGGCTCTGGTGTGATTCTTATTGAAAAGTCGGCAATGAGTAATATTAATTCATTGTTAGATTTTTATATAAATAGTAGTGATGGCACATCCAATTATGTGATTCTTCAGGATTATATTGAAGGTGCAGATGAAGGCGACGTGCGTATTTTAATGCTAAATGGTGAACCTATTGGAGCCATGAAACGTGTACCTGGAACAGATGACCATCGCTCTAACGTGTCAGCCGGTGGTTCCGTTCAAAAACACACCCTAACAAAAGCAGAAAAAGCACTTTGTAAGCAAATTGGACCTAAATTGGTGAAAGATGGGTTGTATTTTGTAGGCATTGATGTTATAGGAGGGAAACTGGTAGAGGTAAATGTCATGTCGCCTGGCGGAATTACTTATATTAATAAAGTTTATAAAAATAAGTATCGCGTAGAGGAGAAGGTTATCGATTTTTTAGAGAGTAAAGTTCTTGATAATTTAGAAGCCTTCAATCGCAGATCTCGTTTAAGAAAAACGGTTGAAGATGCTTAACTGATTTTAGATCAAAATTCGCTCATTATGTTGCTTTCAAAACTTGATAAACCGTTAGTTTCTGTAAATTGGCTGCATGAAAATTTAATGGCGTCTAATTTAATTGTTTTGGATGCTACCATTCCGAAAGTAACAGATTCAGATACATTTGTCAATAAGGATATCATTCCTAATACTTTGTTTTTTGATCTGAAACAGAAATTTAGTGATGTATCTGCACCATTTCCAACTACGTTTCCAACATTAAAACAATTTGAACGAGAAGCTCAAAAATTAGGTATCCAACAAAACAGCATACTTGTTGTTTATGATGACAAAGGTATATATTCCAGGCCTCGCGTTTGGTGGTTATTTAAAGTTTTTGGTTTTCATAATGTTGCTGTTTTAGATGGTGGATTACCTGCTTGGAAGGCAGCAAGATTTGAGGTTTCAAAATATTATGAAGTTGTAAAAACAGAAGGAGATTTTATAGCGAAGAAACCAGAAAATCAGATGTATTTTTTTGAAGATATACAGCAGAATGTAAAATCTAATCAGCGATTAGTTATCGATGCACGATCAAAAGAACGATTTAAAAGCTTAATTGATGAGCCACGATCTGGATTACGTCGCGGTACCATTCCTAACTCCGTTAATATGCCTTTTGAAAATTTATTGGATTCAGGAATTATGAAATCTGAAACGAAATTACAAGCTATATTTTCCAAAATTGCTAAACCCAATGATGCGCTTGCGTTTTCCTGTGGATCAGGAATAACCGCTTGTGTTTTAGCGCTAGGAGCTGAATTAGCAGGTTATCAAAATTTAGCGGTTTATGATGGTTCATGGACAGAATGGGGAAGTTTAACAACAGAATAAATTACGATATGGAAAAATTATCTATTAATGCCATCATCAAGAAAATAGAAAATGAAGAACTTTTTCATGCCGTTTCTGATGATTATTCTTTGACCTTAAAAATAGATTCTTACGTACATTATGTGTGTTCAGCTATTCACGATGGTCACCAATTTAGATCGGAATTATGGGATAATTGTTTGCATACGGAATACGACCGTTGGTATGAGGAGGATCCTGCTACAAAAGCCATGATACAGTCACAACCCATTGTAATTTCAGGATGTGATTCCCGATTTGAGTACGATTTAAATAGACCTCCAGAAGAAGCCGTTTTTGAAACTGCTTGGGGAAAACAACTATGGAAACAACCGCTTCCAGATGCTATGAAGACTAAAAGTTTAGAAAAGCACGCTAGTTTTTATAAGGTAGTTTCAGCTTTAATTCAAAAAATTGAAGAAAAACATGGTTGTTGTATTGTTTTTGATATGCATAGTTACAATTGGCAACGCTGGGATCGGGAAGTGCCAACATGGAATTTAGGTACTAGTAATATTGATAATAAGCGTTTTGGAAATGAGGTAGAATCTTGGAGAAATAGATTATCTCATATTAAATTCCCATATCAAATAGCGCAAACAGCCAAGATTAATGATACGTTTCAAGGAAATGGGTATTTTCTAAAGTACATAACTCAAAACTTTAAAAACACATTGGTACTTGCCACGGAAATTGCCAAAATTTATGCAGATGAGTATAAACAAATTATATATCCTGAAGTCGTGGAAGCGGTTGCAAATCAATTGGAGATTAACATTCCGGAACAAGCAACTGAATTTTTAAAACATGTTTCAAAATAAATTAAAGGCATATTATGACGAACGATTATCAAGATTTATTTGATATTGATACCAATTTAAACCGATTGGTAAAAAAAATAGAATTACTCAATTATATAAACCCATTGAACATTGAAAGCGAAAAGAAACATTTTTTTGCTTCCAAATATAATTACCAGCCTAATTTCAAGTATCCTAAAGTAAAATTTAACGGCTATAAGCTTCATAGGTTATTCTTCTCGCAACGTCTGGAACGTATTGAAGATACAGATATCAGGCAGCTATATGAGGATATTATTTACGAGTATTCTGGTAAAATTGAATGTATAGATACTATAAATCAAGGGCGGAAATTCTATTTTAATAGTTTAAAGAGTTTTGGAACTCCAACAGAAAAAGATCTTGAAAATGCCAAGTTTATCTTACGCTTTGATGATGATGAGCCTTCGGAAGATTTAATCTCAAAATACAGTGTTCATGAAGCACAAACCTATTTTGAGGATTTTTCTAAACGCTATGATTTTCAGTATAATTTAAAATTTTCGACTAATATTTCGGCAGCTGCTATGGTTCAGAATAACACCCAAACGTTGTTGCTTAAACGGAATTATAAGTTTAGTAAAAATCAATTGCAAGTACTCGCTAATCACGAAGTTGGTGTTCACATGGTGACAACTTTTAATGGTTTAAGTCAACCATTGAAAATATTTTCTAGCGGTTTTCCAAATAATGTAGAAACACAAGAAGGGCTTGCCGTTTATTCGGAGTATATGTCTGGTTGTTTAACTATGAAACGCTTAAAAGAATTGGCCTATCGTGTCATTGCTGCTGATTCGCTTGCAAAAGGGTATAGTTTTGCAGATACGTTTGATTTACTTCACAACCAATACAAAGTGCAACGTGATATAGCGTTTACAATAACATTGCGTGTGCATAGAGGTGGCGGATTTACCAAAGATCATTTGTATTTATCTGGGTTAAAAAAAGTATATCACTATGCTCAAAGTGGAGGTGATTTAGATGTTTTATTAACGGGAAAAGTAACACTAGAATATGCAGATACTATTTATAAATTACAAGAATTAGGTCTCGCATTAACATCTAAATATCTAACAGATTCCTACCAAATTAATGCAAATAAAAATACTACTATCGATTTTATTTTAAATAGTTTAAAATAAAAACCTTAAAGAATTTTCAGTCTATTGACTATTAGTCAACACTTAAAAATGTGTAGACTCTCACATTTCTAGGAATTTGATTCGTTCCTAATTAACAGAAATCAGGGTCAAACTAACCAAGGTCTTAATGGTTTTGTTCTTAATATGGAGGTGTTTGATTTTTTAGTAAAATAATAATCAGAATGCGTAAAATGGTATATTAATTAAGAATTTAAACTATTTAGCATCTATTTTAATTACTTTTTAAGTAACCTTCGGCCGTAAAAACCATCTTTGATATGGTTTGTTCTTAGTTGTGGTTCAATTGAAAAGGTGTTCTTGAAATACTCTATTTGTGGGTTACTAACTGCTGGTATTGGTGTATTTCCTGTTTCCCAAAAAAAGTTTGCGTTTGTTGGGATGTTTATAATTGTGTTTCCAATAGCTTTAGTTTTATATTCTACAGGAAACGAACTGTTGTTATGTGGCATTATTACATAATCAATTTTAAAGAATGATGTTTCTTGGTGTTGCGAATTATCTGTTAAAACGTATTTATTTAATGGAATAAAAACAGTTATTAACACCAATGTAGTGGTTATAACTAATATGAACTTGATGGTATTCTTTTTTAAATTGAAAAGACTTAAAATTATCAAAACTGAAATTAAAATAAAGGGTAAAAAGAATCGATATTGTGGTGATGTATTCCATAAAATAATCATGGTGATGAATAGGGTTATATAAAAAATCCAGTACATTTTTTGGTTAAACCATTTTCTTAATATTAATGGAAAAACAACTAATAGAACTATTATCATTTTGTTGAATATTCCATGCAGTCCAGAGGCAAATAACCAATATTTCATGTGTTCTATAAAAGAGGTGTTTGCAAAAACATCAGGTGTTGTTTGATAACCATACGCTAAACCATAATCTTTAAAATAAGTTGCAATAATATCTGGAAGATGCCAATCAGATTTTAGGCTTTCAAATCCTAATAAAGGATACAAAGGGTTTCCTGTTATGATCACATTTTTAACTAATAATAAAGAGGCAGAAATACTTATTAACGAAACTATACGAATGTTTAATAATTGTGTTTGCTTATAATACTTCACATATATAGAAATCGGGAACATTAGAAATGGTAAAGCTGTTAGTTTAATACAAATCATAAAAGCTAAAAGAACAATTAAAGACAGAAAATCCTCTTTTTGATAGGTGTTATAAAGTGAGATAAATTGATAAAAAATAATTACAGAAAGCACATAAATGGCTAAATCTGGTGAAGGCGCACTAATAAACTGAAAGAGCAGGAGGTTAGCAATAGGTAATAATCCAATAAACAAATATAACCTGTTTGGATTGTCTGATTTTAAAAAAGTGTTTATTTTAGTGAAAGCGAATACATTGGCTAAAAGCAACCCTAAACCGCTTAAATCGTTCAGAGAATCCGTTAAAAAATTAAAGTTAAAGGCACTTTGCAGAATGTGCCAACCAGAAGTTTGTCCTAAAAAAAGATGCAAGTTCACTAATCCTTTTACAAGACCGTATTCATTAAGCCATTTAATGGTTTGAATATAATAGGTTTCATTATCAACCAAAACAGGAGCAGTTGCACATTGAACCAAAATAAGGATTGTAATAATGGTCAATAAACTTTTTAAAAAGATAGATAAACCGTTTATTTCTGCTAA
>DIAL01000123.1:3500-3860 GCA_002414705.1 Flavobacteriaceae bacterium UBA5079 | reverse complement strand
CTTCAGGTGTAAAAAAGTCGACTAATGCAATATATTCCTGATCTTTTGGAACACCAATTAAGCTTCTAATAGAATCTCCTTTTTGACGTTTGAGATAAATAATAGGAACATTATACCAAAGTAACGGACTTTCTTGAATGGATAAAAATACTTGATTAGCATCAAAATCTTCGTAAGTGTCATGCTTACTTAACTTCCGAAGCATTTCTGAAGCAAACGTATTGACAGGCATCATACGTCCACCTATATCCTGAATTACTAGATGACCAAATTTATCTGCATGGTCTTTTGGTGTCATATTAGCGGCTAAAACCGAATCAATCTGGATTTTGGTAGGTCTGCCATTATCATGATCATGAC
>DIAL01000123.1:2176-3367 GCA_002414705.1 Flavobacteriaceae bacterium UBA5079 | reverse complement strand
ATCATTTGGAGAGTGTACTTGCGCAAAACTTGTTATTGAAAACGCTAAAACTAAAATGCTTATAACTTTAGTTTTTAGGTTACTTTTCTTCTTGTTTTTTATGGCTGTTAATTTTCTTTCTAAATCGCCAAAACGCGTGTTTTTGTCAAATAATATAGCCATTAAACCCAAGTATAATAATATGTATCCAATATATGTAACCCATGTACCTAACATATCATGATTAACGGATAGTTTTGTTCCTAACTCGTCTGGATCAAAACCTGCTTGAAAAAAGCGATAACCTCGATGATCTAAAATATTATTCATGAATATGCGATAATTAAAATCGCCTTCTTCTTTGTCAATGATCGTTACTTCACTAGCAAAAGCAGAATAACTGTTATCGGTTCCCGGATATTTATCTGCAATAAAATCGTTTAATTTAATGCTAAATGGTAATTCTAACACTTTGGATCCATACTTAACTGCAATATCCAAACCACCAATTTCTACCTGCTCAAAAGGCTTACTAAAACCTTGTCCTCCTAATAATTTAACACGTTTTGTTTCGTTTCCAGATGTTACTTTTAAAACAACACCATTTTCATCACCACGAAGTAGTTGTGATTTTTTAACGACATCAAAATCACCTTTCACAACCGGTTTTGGAAACACCATTTGCATGTTTCCAATAACATAGCGCGATCTCAAAATAAGAGGCTGTAAACTGTCTTTTACTAACAGACCTGTTTTACCAGTAGCCATAGTCATGTACTCACCCTCAAACGGTGATTGAATGCTTAATTCACCATCGGTATACGTTATATTTACAGCGCCTTCTTGAGGCTTGTTTAAAGAAAATAGAACACTGTGTATACTTTGAGTTTCACCTACCTTTAAAAAGTGATTATGTGGTGCGCCACCTCCAGCTTCTACAATTTTCAAATATTCTTCACCTGTTTCATTGGGAACAACATCCAACTCTGCTCCACCAATATATTTTTCTAATTCAAATTTCACATCTTGACCGTTGTAGTCTGTAGCAAAAGTAAAATCGTTATCCAATCTTGGTGAAAAATCAACTTCTTCCTCAATAATTTTACGTTGCGCCATACCATCTACCATGTAATCACCATCAATATAGGCTGTGATATAGGTTTTTTGGGTTAAGAAAGAATTTTCAGTTTCACCTTCGCGAATGGCCATCAT
>DIAL01000123.1:0-2061 GCA_002414705.1 Flavobacteriaceae bacterium UBA5079 | reverse complement strand
ATGGCCATCATACCTTCAAAACCAATATATCTGGTAATTCCAGCTCCTAAAATGATTAAAATAAATGATAAATGAAGCGTAAGTGTTGCCCATTGTTCTTTTCGCCATAAACGGTATTTTTTAATATTTCCTAGAAAATTAATAACGAAAACCAACATAATCCCTTCAAACCACCAAGTGTTATAAATAAGGTTTCTAGTATAAGGTGTTGGCGATGTATCTTGACCTGCATCCATGAAAGTACCAATAGCCATAGCTGCGGCAAAAGCAATAAATAATACAGATGTTAATCGGGTTGAAAATAGGAATTTAGCGAGTTTATTTTGCATAACTTGAGACTCAAATATTGAATTGTGCAAATTTAAGGCTTTTGTTTTATTAATTATAGCAAATAAACCAAGACTTTTTTAGATATCTTTTTTTACTAATTTAGTAGAATTGAATAAACTAATTATGTTGTAGATGATCTTGCCTGAAAGATATTTAAATACATAAAACTACCCATTTTTCTGGCACGTCGTTTGGCATTATCGGCTACTTCGCCTTCAAAATGTTCGTCTATGGTTTGAAACCATAAATTAAGCCAAGCTCCAAAATGATGTTCTGTAATGGTGTTATTATTTTCCTTATCAACCTGAACATGGACTTCAAGCGGATTTCCATGATATTTTTTCTCCAATTTTCGGGACATAAAAAGGCTTGTTTCCCAGAAAGTTGTAAGGTGTTCAATATGTGCGTCCCAATCCGAAATAACACGGTTAAAAAAAGGTCCTAAAAAGGCATCAGCACGTACTTTAGCATAAAATGAAGATACTAAAAGAAATACATCGTCTCGGGTTTCTATATTTTTTTTGTCCATATACATACAAAGATATGAATGTTGTTTTTATTTCATGCAAGACTTCGCTATTTTAGCAGGATGATTTCAGTTAGTATTTTAGGCGCAGGAAATGTTGCCACACATTTATATAAAGCGTTTAGCAACGCCGAAACTATTTCGGTTGTACAATGGTACAACAGAGATATCAGAAAATTAGCTATGTTTCAAAGTGAGGTTGAAACAATTGACAATTTAACGCAGCTAAAACCAGCAGATATTTATATTATTGCTGTAAGTGATGATGCCATTTCAGAACTATCTGAACAACTACCTTTTGAAAATAGATTTGTAGTTCACACCTCTGGAAGTGTGAGTGTTTATGATATTGATAAGAAAAATCGTCGTGGTGTATTTTATCCATTGCAAACATTTTCTAAAGATGTTCCTGTGGTAATGGAGACAGTCCCTATTTGTATTGAAACTATTGGTAAAAAAGATGCACCTCTATTGAAATTATTAGGAGAAAGTATGGGTTGTAAAACACATAAAGTGAATAGCGATCAACGGAGAACCTTGCATTTAGCGGCTGTATTTGTTAATAATTTCACCAACCAATTGTATCGTGTTGCTCATGAAATTACAGAGTCTGAAGGTGTTGAATTTGATATTCTAAAGCCACTTATTTTGGAAACGGCACATAAAGTTCAGAATATTTCACCGTATTTAGCACAAACTGGACCAGCAAAACGCAACGATAAAAAGACCATTAAAAAACACTTAAAATTACTTGAAGACGAACAACACCAGGCCATTTATAAGCTGTTAACGGCTGCCATTAAAAAAACACAAGGTGTTTCTAATAAGCGGCTCGCTAAAAAATAAATCACTACAGTTTAGGTGTGGTTTTTACAGATGTATGAATTTTAAAAATGGTTTTTAACTCATTGCTACATTAACTCTACAACTCATTAATTCAATAATAAATCATGGAAACAAAAAGTTACAAAGAATACTTAAAGAACATTACCACATTTATTTTTGATGTGGATGGCGTTTTAACAGATGGCACTGTTGCTGTAACGACTTCCGGAGAGATGCTACGAACCATGAACATTAAAGATGGTTATGCCTTGAAAACAGCTGGTAATAAAGGATATAACATATGTATTATTTCTGGAGGCTCTAATGAAGGTGTTCGTATTAGATTAGAAGGATTAGGTATTACAGATATTTTTTTAGGC
>DIAL01000118.1 GCA_002414705.1 Flavobacteriaceae bacterium UBA5079 | reverse complement strand
AAATTTGTTTTCAGGGCTTTTTTGCACTATTTAACGTGTAAATATTTAATTTAAAACTGACTTGCTATTAATCTCATACTCTTTTTTAAATAGCTAATAAATATTTCTAAATGTTTAACAATCAAATATTGATCTAAATAAACTTAAAAAACGTTATTCTCAAAAAACATTATTTTTAAAAAAAACACAAATCACTAAAAAACAGCACTTTAATTAAAATTCAAAAAATAAAAATAGTATTTCATCGGATTTATTTGCGTTTTATAGATTATTAGTCATATATTTACATCGTAATCAAACCAAAAGAAAAAACTACAACAAGCTTAAGAGTATTATTAACATAAAAAAAATATTTTTTTTTAAAGATTTAGCCCCAAACTAAAACTTAACTGTTATGAATAATCTTACGACTTTTTTACGAGTTGCTACTATATGTAGTACACTTGTATCATCATTTTCATTGTATGCAAAAATCTCCGTAGATAAAGATTTGCATGAGAAAACCAATGTTTGTGACAGAGGTGAACTCCCATCTATTTCTGTTGTAAACAACACAGGTAACTATTCTGTAATTTCTAATGAACACAGAAGTTCTGATACTTTTTTGAGTACTCAACCTTTTGCTGCTGAAATAAGAATTTCTGGAAAATCTATTGAAATTTTGGATGGTGATACAACACCAAACGCAATTGATGACACGAATTTCGGATCCGTAAATATAGGTGAAAGCCTTATCAGAACATTTACAATACAAAATTTTGGAAATTCAAACTTAACAATTAGTAATATTTCCATTTCAGGGACTAACTTTACAGTAACAGGTTTACCGTATTCAAATTCCATTACAAGTGGCTCAAGTACAAGCTTTAATGTAACATTCAATTCGCAAACTTTAGGAGTTAAAACTGCTACGGTAACGATAACTAGTAACGATCCTAACACGAGTAACTTTGATTTTACAATTCAAGCTTCTAATGAACAAAACTTCTTTGACAGTGATGGAGATGGTATTTTTGACAATGTAGATATTGATGACGACAATGATGGAATTCGTGATTCTGAAGAAGAAAGAAATTGTAAAAATTCAACATTTTCTATTGTAACAGAATATAAATTTTTAAATGAATCGTTTGGCTCTGGAAATCGAACAACCATAGATACAGCTTACGATGCATTTTCTTCTTACTGCTACGAAGATGGAACAGCAAGTTGCACATCTTTAGGTGGACATGATTTAAATGATGGTGAATATACGGTATATTACAAAGCATGTGATGCAGACGGTGTTAATGACACTCCTAATGGCGAAGTAGCTTCATGGGCAGATGCCTATTGGTATGCTGGCGAAGATCATACTCCAGGAGATACCAATGGTAGAATGGCCATGTTTAATGCCGCTTTGGATCCGGGGATTTTTTATACTGCTAATATTTCTGGCGCATTACCAAATGTGCCTATTACTTATAGCTTTTGGGCTTTAAATTTAGATACAATCAATGCACCATGTTTAGAAGGTTGCCCTGGTGGACCTTCATATAATGACGCTCCAAGATTAAGTCCTAATATTCTTGTAGAATTTAGAGATTTAAACAATAACTTATTAGCCTCTATTACTACCGGTGATATTCCCGCATCAGTAAACGGAAATCCAGATGCAAGCTGGCATAACTTCACGGCTGATTTAACTTTTGGTGTCACTGAATTCAATGTTATTTTCATTAACAACCAATTAGGTGGTATTGGAAACGATTTAGCTATTGACGACATTGTAATCTCGCAAACACTTTGTGATACTGATAATGATAGCGTAGCGGATATTTTCGATTTAGATTCAGATAATGATGGGATTCCAGATGTCGTTGAAGCAGGTTTTGGAAACTTAAGCAATGGAAAAGGACGCATTGATTCCTGGTTAGATGCAAATTTAAATGGAATGCATGATGCGCTTGAAAATTCGTTACCATTAGATTCAGATTCAGATGGTACACCTAACTATATTGATTTAGATAGTGATAATGATGCTATTTTTGATGTAGATGAATCTGGAGCAGGAAACATGGCTAACACCTTGTACCAGAATGGTGATGGCGATATTGATGGTGATGGTGTTGGTGATGGGCCAGATAGCGATTCCGTTAGATTAAAAGATTTTGATTCAGACGGTATTACAGAGACCTTTACAGATGGAATTTTAGATATTTATGATTATCATAATGGTGCTACACTAACTAATGCTTACGGAAATAGTAATCAAGGATCTGTAGGATTGGGATGGCATTATTACACAAAAGATAGTGACAATGACGGTTTTCCAGACTATATGGATACCACTTCAGATGGTGTAACCTTTGATATTTCGCATACATTATATGCAGATTTAGACACCAATAATGATGGCCTTATTGATGACACTAATGATGCCGAAGGTGACGGAATAGTTGATTTATGGGATACCGATGATGTAGCTTTTGGCTCGCCTCGAGATTTAAATAGGAAACTCCATTTATATTTTGATGGTAGAAATGATTATGCTGAAGATTCTGAAATCTTAAGTGGCCGAACTAACGTATCATTAATGGGTTGGATAAAAATTGACCCAACATTTACAAATCAGACTGGAAAATTATTTGGACAGGATAATTTTGAAATTGAAGTTGAAAATTATGGTGATATGATTTTAAAAGCTCGTGCTAATGGTATAACCGTTCAAAGCAGTCCTGTTTCCTTTCCTATAGTTCCTAATAGATGGTACCATGTCGCTACAACGTTTAATGGATCTACTGGAAAAATAAACTTGTATTTAAATGGCGAAAACATAAATTCTGAAACTGATGCCGGATTATCGCTTAACACAAACACCTACAATTTCACCATTGGCAAATCAGCAAACACTGGATTAGCTGATGATAGCTTTAAAGGCTACATAGATGAAGTTCGTGTTTTTAATAAAACACTTTCAGATAACGAAATCCATAAAATGGTATATCAAGAAATTGAAGATAATTCAGGAACTATTCGTGGACGTATTATTCCAAGAGATATTACTGATTTTATAAACCCAACAACCATAAATCCGCTAAACTGGAATTCTTTAATTAGATATTACAGAATGGATGTTTATAAAGGTAACATCATTGATGATTTAACTACACCTTCATTAGACGTAGACGCTGGAGCCAAAATATTCAATGTAAAATTAATAGATTACCAAACCGCTCCAATGCCATTTATTACACAAGCAAGTGGTAATTTACCAGATTCAGTTAATATTCCTTCTGATGGTGTTCATGGTAACGATGCTGTAACTTACGATTGGTCTATTGTACAAGTAAACCACAATAATGTATCTTTTGATGATCATCAATATCATTTAGGATTATTAATTGAAGAATTGGATTCAAATTCAAATCCCATTAAATATGCTGTTACTGATGACTCTGAATTAAACATTAGTTGGTACTTAAAACTAAATGGTTTTATAGACCTTGAAGGCGAATCTCAATTAGTTCAAAACTTGGATAGTGATTTATTAGTAGGACCAGCAGGTAGAATAGAAAAAGACCAACAAGGAACGCGCGATTTGTTTACCTACAATTA
>DIAL01000161.1:40643-48626 GCA_002414705.1 Flavobacteriaceae bacterium UBA5079 | reverse complement strand
CCCTAGAGACCGAAAGCACTAACGACTAAAAAGAAACAAATGACTAAAAAGAAAAAACAAGTCGATAAAGAATTTGGTTTATCATCATGGGCTATTAACAACAAGACCACCATGTACGTCCTTATTCTTGTTATATTTTACTTGGGTGTAGCCGCATTTTTTGAAATGCCTCGCGAAAACTTTCCCGAAGTAAACGAAACAAAAATATATGTTAGTTCTATTTATCCAGGAAATACAGCCGAAGATATTGAGAAACTCATTACAGACCCACTTGAAGACGAACTAAAAACCGTTAGTAATGTGGTGGAAATAACCTCCACATCACAAGAAGATTATTCCATGATTATTGTGGAATTTGATGAAAATCTTACTGTTGAGCAAGCTAAACAAAAGGTGAAAGATGAAATAGACACCAAAACAGCTGGCGAAGATTGGCCAATGTCCAATGGTGCTAAAGTAAAACCAGATGTTTTTGAATTGAGCCTTTCTGAAGAAATGCCCATCTTAAACATTAACATTTCTGGCGATTATCCTATTGAAAAACTCAAAGAATATGGTGAAATTCTTCAAGATGAAATTGAAGATTTATTAGAAATAAAGAAAGTTGATATTCGTGGTGCTCAAGACAAAGAAGTTGAAGTAGCCGTAGATATTTACAAAATGATGGCTGCAGATGTTACTTTTAACGACATTATTGGCGCCATAAATAACGGAAATATCACCATGTCTGCTGGAAACTTAAAAACCAGTGGTCAGCGCAGGACTATTCGTATTCTTGGTGAAATTGATTCTCCAGACCAACTAGAAAATTTTGTTGTTAAAGCCGAAAAAGGCAAAGCTATTTACTTAAAGGATGTTGCAACTGTAACGTTTCACGAAGAAGACAAAACAACGTTTGCTAGAGAGTTTGGCAAACCAGTTGTTATGCTAGACGTTAAAAAACGTGCTGGTAAAAATATGGTGGATGCTGCTGACCAAATTAAAGTTATTGTTCAAGAAGCTATTGATAATAAATTTCCACAGGATTTAAGAGTAACAATTGCCAACGATCAATCACCTGTAACTATCGGACAAGTAGATGATTTAGTAAACAACATTATTTTTGGTGTTATTCTGGTAGTCATGGTTCTAATGTTCTTTTTAGGGTTCAAGAATGCCATTTTTGTTGGGTTTGCAATTCCCATGTCCATGTTTATGTCGCTCATGATATTAAATCTTCTTGGACAAAGTTTAAATACCATGGTGCTTTTCGGATTAATTATGGGTCTCGGAATGTTGGTAGATAATGGTATCGTGGTGGTTGAAAACGTGTATCGTTTAATGGACGAGGAAGGTATGAGCCGAATGGAAGCTGCTAAAAAAGGTATTGGTGAAATTGCATTTCCTATTATTATTTCTACAGCAACAACAGTAGCCGCCTTTATTCCTTTAGGTTTATGGCCAGGAATAATGGGGCAATTTATGATGATTTTACCAATAACACTTTCCGTTGTTTTAGGATCTTCTTTATTTGTGGCTATTTTCTTTAACTCGGTTTTAGTCTCGCAATTTATGAGTACCGAAGATAAAGATATGCCTCTTAAGAAAATTATCCGGAACACATCAATAATTGCTGGTATTGGACTATTAATACTTGTTTTTGGTGGCGAATACCGAGGATTAGGAACACTCATGGTTTTAACTGCTGTTATGCAATGGGTTTACAGATTATTTCTACGTAAATGGGCAAATAATTTCCAAACAAAAACATTGGTGAAATTAGAGCGTTGGTATGAAAGCCAACTGCGTTGGGCTTTATCAGGAAAAAAACCATATATAATTTCCGTTGTTACAATTGTATTATTATTTGTTTCAATTGGCGCTTTTGTTGTTTCGTTAGCCACACAACGGACCAAAGTTGAATTTTTCCCAGATAATAAGCCCAATCAAATTGTTGTTTACGTAGAGTATCCGCAAGGAACTGCCATTGAAAAAACAAATGCTATTACACAAGAAATTGAGAAACGAGTTTACACCGTTGTTAATGACGAGCAATATCGTGAAGGTGATTATAACTATATGGTAGAAAGCGCTGTTTCGCAAGTTGGTGAAGGTGCTGGAAATCCGCAAACAGATAGTGGTTCATCAGCAGAAATGCCGCATAAGGCTAAAATTACAGCTTCCATGCGCGAATATAAATACCGTCGTGGTGAGGATAGTGAATTGCTACGTCAAAAAGTACAAGAAGCTTTAGTAGGCATTTATCCAGGTGTTTTGATTTCCGTTGAAAAAGATGCCAATGGACCACCTGCAGGTGCACCAATTAATATTGAAATAGAAGGTGATGACTATGACGAACTCATTAATACAGCCGAAAATATGCGCGAATTCATTAATACCAAAAATATTCAAGGTATAGATGAATTAAAAATTGATGTCAATAAGGACAAGCCATCCATGCGTGTTACTATTGACAGAGAAAAAGCTGGTGAGTTAGGTATTAGTGCCTCATTAGTAGGACAACAATTACGTAATTCCATTTTCGGATCAAAAGCTGGTATTTACAAAGAAGATGGAGATGACTTTGATATTTACGTACGTTTTAATGAAGAAAATCGCTACAATACAAGTGCATTATTTAATCAGAACATTACGTTTAGGGACAATACAGGACAACTAAAAAGCATCCCTGTTTCTGCGGTTACAAAACATGAAAACAATTCTAGTTTTAGTGCTATTAAACATAAAGACACCAAGCGTGTGGTTACTGTTTATTCTGCACTTTCGCCTGGATTTACAGATGCAGGCGCTATTGTAACGCAGATTCAAAATGAAATGAAGAGTTACAAAAACCTTCCTAAAAATATTCATATTGATTATACGGGTCAAATTGAAGAGCAGAATAAGCAAATGGTATTTTTAATGGGTGCCTTTTTCACAGGTTTAGGGTTAATTTTCTTCATCTTAATCTTTCAATTTAATTCCATTTCAAAACCAACCATTATCATGCTAGCTATATTTTTAAGCCTTATAGGTGTATTTGGTGGTATTGTAATTACGGGAAGCGCCTTTGTTATTATGATGACTATGGTAGGTATTATTTCTTTGGCAGGTATTGTTGTAAATAATGGTGTGGTATTACTGGATTATGCGCAATTATTAATAGACAGAAAGAAACATGAACTTGATTTAGATAATTCTGAAAACTTAAGCAAAGAGGATTTATTTGAAAGTATAGTACGAGCAGGCAAAGCACGTTTACGTCCAGTATTGTTAACAGCCATTACAACCATACTTGGTTTAGTGCCTCTTGCTATTGGATTAAATATAAATTTTTTCACCTTATTTAGTGAATTAAACCCTAATATCTATATGGGTGGAGATAATGTAGTATTCTGGGGACCATTAGCGTGGACCGTAATTTACGGATTACTAATAGCTACATTTTTAACTCTAATAGTAGTACCTGTTTTATTCTTTTTATCCATGCAATTAAAAATGTGGTTTAGAAGAAATAATAATTAAACAGCAACGTATTTAAAGCCAATTCTTATACTCTCAAATAAAAGATTGACTAATAGCAGAAAGCCTTAACAAATGTTGAGGCTTTTTTATTTGATAATCGGTTAACTTGCTTAAATTTGCATCCGCATACACCTTACAGGTGTAAAAACAACAAATTATGTACAGAAGTCATACCTGTGGTGAATTACGAGCATCACATATCAATACCGAAGTAACCCTTTCTGGTTGGGTACAAAAATCACGCGATAAAGGTTTTATTGTTTGGGTGGATTTACGCGACCGTTACGGTATTACCCAATTAGTTTTTGATGAAGAACGCACGCCAAAAGCCATGATGGATAAAGCTCAAAAGCTAGGTCGTGAATTCGTCATTCAAGTTACAGGAACCGTTATTGAGCGTGCTTCTAAAAATGCGAATATTCCAACAGGTGATATTGAAATTTTGGTTTCTAAATTGGATATATTAAACGAATCACTTTTACCTCCTTTTACTATAGAAGATAAAACCGATGGTGGCGAAGACATACGTATGAAATATCGCTATTTAGATATTCGTCGTAATCCTGTAAAAAATAGTTTGATTTTCAGAGCAAAAGTAGCTCAAGAAGTAAGAAACTTTCTATCTAACGATGGTTTCATTGAAGTAGAAACACCATATTTAATAAAATCGACACCAGAAGGTGCTCGCGATTTTGTTGTGCCATCCAGAATGAACGAAGGTGAGTTTTACGCACTTCCACAAAGTCCACAAACATTCAAACAACTATTAATGGTTGGTGGCATGGATAAATACTTTCAGATTGTAAAGTGTTTTAGAGATGAAGATTTACGCGCAGACAGACAACCAGAATTCACGCAAATAGACTGCGAAATGGCATTTGTAGAGCAAGAAGACATATTAAATGTTTTTGAAAACTTAACACGTCATTTATTAAAAGAAGTGAATGGTGTAGAAGTGGAAAAATTTCCAAGAATGTTATATGACGATGCCATGCGCTTATACGGAAATGACAAACCAGATATTCGTTTCGGAATGGAATTTGGCGAGTTAAATGATGTAGCACAACATAAAGATTTTGGGGTATTTAATGATGCTGAATTAGTTGTAGGTATTGCAGTTCCTGGAGGAAATAGTTACACTAGAAAAGAAATTGATAAACTGATTGATTGGGTAAAACGTCCACAAATTGGTGCTTTAGGCATGGTTTACAGTCGCTGTAATGATGACGGAACCTACAAATCATCTGTCGATAAATTTTTCGATCAAGACGATTTAGCAAAATGGGCCGAAAAAACAGGTGCCAAAGCTGGCGATTTAGTTTGTGTACTTTCTGGCCCAACTAATAAAGTTCGTGCCCAATTAAGTGCCTTACGTATGGAATTAGCAGAACAATTAGGATTAAGAGATCCTAAAGTATTTGCACCGCTTTGGGTTATAGATTTTCCATTATTGGAACTAGATGAAGAAACGGGTCATTACCATGCTATGCATCACCCTTTCACCTCTCCTAAACCAGGGCAAATTGAATTATTAGATACAAATCCAGGAGATGTAAAAGCCAATGCTTATGATTTGGTATTAAATGGAAACGAAATTGGAGGTGGCTCTATTCGTATTCATGACAAAGCAACACAAGCAATTATGCTGAAACATTTAGGTTTTTCTGAAGAAGAAGCTAAAGCGCAATTTGGATTTTTAATGGATGCTTTTGAATATGGCGCACCACCTCATGGTGGTTTAGCCTTTGGACTTGATAGACTGGTAGCCATTTTAGGTGGCCAGGAAACTATTAGAGATTTTATTGCGTTTCCAAAAAATAATTCAGGTCGCGATGTCATGATAGATGCTCCTGCTCCACTAGACAATAAACAATTAGAAGAATTAAGTTTAAAACTGAACTTAAAATCATAAAAATTTAAAAATTGTCTCGATAGCTTATCGGGACATTTTTTTTAGTAGTTTTAACTAATGAACTGGAAGCGCATTTTTAAAATTTTTCTATATGTTATTTTAGGGCTAACTATTGTGCTCTTTGCCTTATATGGATATGCGTATTATATGTTTAACTACAAGTTCGTTCCTGAAAAAAAGTACACGCATGACGTTGAATATATAGATCCTGAAACCGCTTTGTTAAGCGAAGGTTTTGAAGTTTGTAATGAAAACTATATTCTTCAATATTACAATCCAGAACGCGCTACGTATAGCAAAGGTAAAAATGGTTTGCGAAAATTTATTCTTTCAAATTACAAGAACAAAAACTATACAGATTCCGGTTATTTAAACATCCGATTTGTTATAAATTGTAAAGGGGAAGCTGGACGTTACGTGATTCATGAAAATGATTTAGATTTAAACCCTTCAACATTTAATAAGGATTTAGTTGATCAGTTATTTCAACTAACAACTGAACTTAAAACGTGGAATCCAAATTATCTTTTTGATGATTATCGGGATTCATATATGTATATATCCTATAGAATAGAACATGGCGAGATTATTGAAATTATACCTTAATATTTTTGTAATTCTTTGTCTGTTTTCATGTCAAACCAAACGTGAAAAGGCGGAAGAAGCATACAGTTTTGGCGTTACCAATTTTGGTCAAGGTTCAGCAGGTAGCATCAATGGTATTGCACGCGCTATTGAAATAGATTCTACATACGAGCAAGCTGTTTACGAACTTTCTGTTGCATATTTAAAACGTGGTATGCCTCACGAATGGAAAGCGCAATATGATAAAGCGGTTCTTTTAGATTCTGTAACGCGTATTCCTTGGCGTGGTTATTTATATTTATGGTTTTACCGAGATTATAAAAAAGCTATTGCCGATTTTGATACGTCAGATACCTTAACACCAAATTTTACCGATCAGCCACAAGGACACAGTGTCGATTATTGGCGAGGCATTGCCTATTTAGGATTAAAGGATTATGACAATTCCATCCTGTATTTTGACAAATATATCCATCAAGAAATAGAAGAGTCTGGTGAAGATTGGGTAGAACTCACAGCTTTTTTATATCGTGGTATTGCCTATTATGAATCTGGAAATTATGAAAAAGCGCTTTATAATTTTGAAAAACGACTGGAACACGGTAGAAATTTAAGTGCAGATGCCAAATATTATATGGCTTTAATAGCGCAACAACAAGGAAAAATTGAATTGGCAGAAGAATTAATAAATACAGCTATTGATGAATTTAAACAAGGTTATTTTAACAACAGACCTTATGTTGAAACCTTAAGACAAATTTATTTAGAAGATTTACATGCACTAAAATTGCAATTGCACCAAGACAATGCCTAAAAGAACCCTTTTTAAACGCCTTTTAATTTGGCGTGCCAAGCACGTTTCAAATAAGCAATTTATATATCTATTAAGTATACTTGTTGGTTTTACATCTGGAGTTGGAGCGGTTATTCTTAAAAATTTAACGCATTTTATTCAGCATTTACTAGAAGGTAATTTAGTAAAATACTATCACCATGCATTTTATTTCTTATTTCCAATTATAGGTTTTACGTTAGTATACCTTATTATAAAATATGTTATTCGGAACAAAGTAAGTCATGGAATTCCTTCCACGCTATATGCTATTGCCAAACGAAAAGGCATTATTAAAAGGTATCAAATGTTTGGTTCATTTTTAACGGCTCCAATTACGGTAGGATTTGGAGGCTCTGTTGGTCTGGAAGGGCCAACAGTTGCAACAGGAGCCGCTATAAGTTCCAATATTTCTAAACTGTTTCATGTTAACCAAAAAACTAAAACCTTATTAATAGGTTGTGCTGCTGCTGGTGCTATGTCTTCAATTTTTAAAGCGCCTGTTGCTGCCATTATTTTTGCCATTGAGGTATTTAGTTTAGATTTGACTATTGCGTCTATGCTGCCATTATTATTAGCATCATTATCGGCTATTTTTACCTCGTATTTTTTCTTTGGAAATGATGTCTTATTACCCTTCGATATTAAAGACGGTTTTTCCGTTTCCGATGTACCATTTTATATTATTTTGGGAATTTTTGCTGGTTTTACATCTATGTATTTTACAGAAATATATGAGCGTATTCAGAAACTTTTCGACAAAATAAAATCCGCTTGGTACAGAATTCTTGTTGGTGGTAGTGCCATAGGTGTACTTATTTACTTTATTCCTCCTCTTTATGGAGAAGGTTTTGATGTGATGAACAATTTAATTGCTGGTAATCCTGAAAAAGCACTGGTAAATAATTCCTTGCATTTAGACCTAACCAATATCTGGGTTGTTATTGGGCTATTAGCAGGCTTGGTTTTTTTTAAAATTATTGCTAGTGCCATTACTTTTGGTGCAGGCGGTGTTGGTGGTATTTTTGCACCTGCATTATTTATGGGAAGTATTATGGGTAACTGTATTGCTAAAATTATTAATCATTGCGGTTTAGGTTTTTCAGTTTCCGAAAGTAATTTCACATTAGTGGGTATGGCTGGTGTTTTT
>DIAL01000161.1:38514-40521 GCA_002414705.1 Flavobacteriaceae bacterium UBA5079 | reverse complement strand
TTTTGGCTGGTGTTTTACACGCACCACTAACAGCCATTTTCTTAATTGCTGAAGTAACGGGTGGTTATGATTTATTTATACCATTAATGCTTACGGCTACTATCTCGTTTAGTTTAACAAAATACTTTTATCCACATTCTGTTTATACGATGGAATTGGGTAGAAAAGGGGATTTAATCACCCATGATAAAGATCATGCTGTTTTAACTCTTATGAATATCAATTCGGTTATTGAAACCAATTTCATTAGTGTTTCTCCAGACATGAGTTTGGGAGATATTGTTCATAAAGCAGTCGTTAAATCCAATAGGAATTTATTCCCAGTTATAGATGATAAAACAAAAATGTTAGTCGGCATTATTTTACTAGATGATATTAGACCCATTATGTTTGATCAATCTCTATACAATGAAGTTATTGCTAAAGAAGTCATGCAAAATCCACCTGCAATTATTGATATGGGAAAGGATAAAATGACGACTATTATGAAAAAATTTCAGGATAGTAATGCTTGGAATTTACCTGTTGTAAAAGATAATGAATACATTGGTTTTATATCTAAATCCAAACTATTAACAGCCTACAGACGAAAACTTATTAATATTACCCATTGAGTATGAAATATATTATTTTATTAATTTTTATAATAACATTAACGGCTATTATTTGTGGCTTAACATTAGATTTAGAATATGCACAAAAACTTATAGGAGGCGGAGTTTTAGGTTTATTTTTTATAGTTTTTCCACTTTTTTCATGGTACAGATGGAAAGATAAAAAAATGAGTGATTACTTGCTTAATAAGGAAAATTTGGACAAGATGCGTGACAGCCAAAAGCGCAATAAGCACTAATTCAAATTTCTTCTTTCAATAAAAAAACGCTTTAGTAGCAAGGCTGATTCTTCTGCCATAACACCACCTTTTACAATGGTTTTTGGGTGTAACTTGGTTTGTAAATTTATACAACCGCGTTCTTCATCGCGAGCACCATATACTATATTACTTATCTGACTCCAATACAAAGCACCACCGCACATTTGGCAAGGTTCCAACGTAACATACAGTGTACAATTATGTAAATATTTACCACCTAAAAAATTAGCTGCAGCTGTAATGGCTTGCATTTCTGCGTGCGCAGTAACGTCATTCAGCATTTCTGTAAGATTATGACCACGAGCTATAATTTTGTTATCTATAACAATAATAGCACCTACGGGAATTTCGCCTTTATGAAAAGCTATTTCAGCTTCTTGTAAGGCTTTTTTCATAAAATAAGTGTCATCAAAAAATGTCTCCATGTTGTAAAAATAAAAAAGGCAACTAAATAATTAGTTGCCTTTTTAAAATATCATTTAAAAAATTATTAGTTTTTAATAATCTTATGGTTTGCATCAATATTCTGACCTTTCATATTCAAGATGTAAATACCTGTTTGAAATGCACTCATATTAATTTCAACAGTACCAAACAAATCAACTTGTTTGTTATACACTTGTCTTCCATTTAAATCTGTAATAGTCATAGTTACTTGACCAAACGTTTTATTTGTTTTAATAAACAAATTATTATTAGTTGGGTTTGGATACACTTTATAATCACTTTGTCTAAACTCGTCCACACTTAAACTTGTACAGTTTTGTAATGTAGGATCTGTTTCTAAAGGCATTGAAAAATCTTCTATTTGGTCTGTTCTACTAAATTTACTACCACCAGATGCATTTAAGCCTAAACCTCTGTTAGCGAATACTTCCCAAATTATACACTGATCTTCACCACCTGTAGTTGCCATGTCTGCAGCTAATAAGGCATCACGTCCATCAATAAAATCTGGACCACATGGTTGTAATTTAAGACCATCTAACACCAATTGCATCACTTTATTATTTCCACCAGTACCATAATATAAATCGGAATCGAAACCATACTTATCAACATAAGCTTCTGTTAAATCATAAAGCATAGTAGCCCAAATAAATCCAATCCCGTGTGGTTGGGAAACTTGAGCA
>DIAL01000161.1:37941-38366 GCA_002414705.1 Flavobacteriaceae bacterium UBA5079 | reverse complement strand
CTTGAGCAGAATTATTAGTATCTGCATACGTAAAACCATTTACCGAAAAATCAGTTGCATATTTAGCATTTCTAATTCCAATACCGCTTACGCTTTGCCCTGCAGAGTATGTTACCATACCACGTCCAGCAGCGTAATCTTCAGTTTCTTGTAATGTTATCATTAAAGAGAACCAATCAGACCAACCTTCACCCATTTGAGTTTCGTTAGTCAAACAGCCTGCTTGACTAGCACCACCAGTTAAACGATTTGAAATACCATGTCCATATTCGTGTGCTACAATCATATTATCCAAACTCCCATCAATTAAAAATGGACTTGGTCCTTGCAGTGTTACATTAACTGTTTCGTTTTCCATAGCTGCAATTAATAGTTCACCATCAGCAAAATTCATAAAAACAGATGGGATTGTAAAAGCTGGAGTA
>DIAL01000161.1:34342-37837 GCA_002414705.1 Flavobacteriaceae bacterium UBA5079 | reverse complement strand
TTGCCCTGCCATATTTACATAAGGTACGTAAGCTGGATCATTAGTTGGATTATTGTGATTAACAACAATTACTGCAACAGCTCCTGCATCTTGGGCGTTTTGTATTTTATCAACAAACGGACAATTCCCTCTTCTAATTACAGCAATTTTACCAGCTACACTGGCTATTGGGCTGCAACCTTCTGAAGCATTTATGGTGGAATCATTAACCAATTGTAAATCGGCCGTAACAGCTACTGGTCCAATTCCTGTTATATTGTTAGGTGCTGCTGTTGCCGGATTAACTGCAGCATATATTCCAGCTACAGAACTATTATTTACTGTAACCAAATCCTGTAAACCTGCTGGAGCAGACCATAAAAACATGCGCATACTTGGGTTAGATCCATCTGGTGGTGTTCCAAAAAAGGCATTATTTATGGAAGTTCCAAGACCATTTCCATCTTGAGCATCCGCGAAAACAAAATCATTTCCAACGCCTCCATTTCCATAGTTATTGGCTTGAAAATTCCCACTAACCTCATCAAAACCATACTGATACCAAATATCGTGCATAACGTTGTTCACATAAAACAGGTTGGTTATGGAAACATCTTCATATAATTCTGGCTCTTGATTTAAATTTAAAGGAAAATCGAAGTTTAATGCTGACGTACCGTTTGGAGAATATCCAGCGCCATTATTTCCATCTCTATCTTCCATTGCCCATACATTATTACCACGTGTTATAAGTTGTTCAGCTCCAGCAACACCATTAGTGTCATGCCATCCAAAAGGAGACGCATCAATATTTGCTGGTTCAACTAATAAGGTTCTGCTACCATGGTTTGGACTTTCCACTGGAAGTGCAAATACATTATATTGTGATCCATCATTCGTCATATAAGAAGCCTCCTTAAATAGTGAAAAATTAGGCTCTGCTTGAATAATAGTGTTTGTTACATGATTGTGATTCTCGTGTTGTGAATCGCCAAAATTACAAGATAAAACCCAATCGTTTTGATTTAAAATTTCACCAGAAACAGCATCTATTCGAACACTGTGCCAATTAGCACCATTTAAAGTATGAATACTTAAATTCCAAGAAAGTGTTAAGCTACCTGCTTCATCTTTAAAATATACTAACTCAACAGGAATACTTGTTTGCGAAATAGCACCATTTGAAAAAACATACTTGTTGTTAATTTTTTCTAATAAATCTAGATTCTGAACAGCGCCTAAATTCAATACTGAAGCAGCTGTTTGAATAGCCTGTTCAGCCGTTAATTGTGGTGTTGTTGTATTAACTCTTTCATTTATATTGCCTGTAAAACTATTAGCATAATAAAAAACGGCATTACCTTTTACAGCAACACTTGAAATAGCATTAAAAATGGAAATACCTTGATATCTTTGATTAAGGTAAACATGGGTAATTTTACTATTTTTTGAAAAGAACTCCTTGTCAACTGTTAAATCAGAAATATCACTAACCGTTAAGCCGTAAGTTTCTTTGTTTTGATTAAGGTAATTTTGAATTATGGTTCCGTAGTTAGAATCCATCAAGCTACTTTGAGAATAAACCATATTGGCGAAAACCAAAACAGCTAAAAAAAGCAACTTTTTTGCGTAGTTATTTTTCATTTTTGAGAATTAAAAATTAGAAGGTTTTATTACAATTACACAAATATAAACAAGTTAAATTCATTTTTTAACTTATTAGTAGATTTTAATGTCATTTATTAAATTTTATAAGGCTATTTTAATAGTTTTACAAACAATTCTCCATATATGAATTCAAACATTCTTGATACCATAAACAACCCTTCGGATTTACGAGCGCTGGATCAAAATCAACTCCCTGATTTAGCAATGGAAATACGACAGTTTATTATAGATATAGTTGCAACGAAAGAAGGTCATTTGGGAGCCAGTCTGGGCGTCGTGGAGTTAACTATTGCCTTACACTATGTGTTTAACACACCTAATGATTTATTAGTTTGGGATGTTGGGCACCAAGCCTATGTCCATAAAATATTAACCAACAGAAAAGCCGTATTTAATACCAATAGACAACTAAATGGGATTAGTGGTTTTCCAAAACGCTCTGAAAGTCAGTTTGACACATTTGGCACGGGACACTCCTCTACATCTATTTCAGCAGCTTTAGGTATGGCTATAGCATCTCAAATACAAGGTGATTATAACAAACACCATATTGCTATTATTGGAGATGCATCCATAGCAAGCGGAATGGCTTTTGAAGGCTTAAATCACGCAGGTGTTACCAAAACAAACTTACTTGTTATTTTAAACGATAATGCCATAGGAATAGACCCAAGTGTTGGTGCTTTAAAACAGTATTTAACCCATGTAAAAACAGGCGCAGAAAAACAAGACAACATTTTTGAAGCCTTAAATTTCAATTATTCAGGACCTATAGATGGTCACGATGTTTTTAAAGTAATTTCAGAATTAGAGCGTTTAAAATCTATTGAAGGTCCAAAATTCCTTCATATTATCACCACCAAAGGTAAAGGCTTAAAACAAGCAGAAGAAAATCAAGTGGTGTATCATGCTCCTGGAAAATTTAATGCGATAACTGGTGATATTCCAGAAAAAGCCACCACATTACAACCACCAAAATATCAAGATGTATTTGGTTTAACATTAGTAGAATTAGCCGAAAAAAACAAAAAAATAATAGGTATTACACCAGCAATGCCTACTGGAAGCTCATTAAAATTTATGATGGATGCAATACCAGAACGCGCTTTTGATGTTGGTATTGCCGAACAACATGCCGTAACACTTGCTGCTGGTATGGCTACACAAGGCATGATTCCGTTTTGTAATATTTACTCAACGTTTTTACAACGTGCTTACGACCAAATAATACATGATGTAGCTTTACAAAATTTACCCGTTATTTTCTGTTTAGATCGCGCAGGCTTGGTAGGCGAAGATGGCGCCACACATCATGGTGTTTTTGATATGGCCTATTTACGCTGTATTCCTAACATGATTATTGCAGCTCCAAGAAATGAAATAGCATTAAGAAATCTACTTTTTACAGCACAACTTGGAAAACTAGAAAACCCACTAGCTATTAGGTATCCACGTGGTCGAGGAACAATTTTAAATTGGCAAACTCCTTTTAATGAGGTTGAAATAGGTAAAGGCGAACAATTAAAACAAGGTAAAAAAATAGCCATTTTAAGTATTGGCAGCATGGCTAAAAATGTGACAGAAGCTGTTTATGATTTAACCGTTTCGCATTACGATATGGGATTTGTTAAACCACTAGACACAAATTTACTACACCATATTTTTGATAGGTATGAAACAATTATAACTATCGAAAACGGAACGATTATAGGTGGATTTGGAAGTGCGATTTCGGAATTTAAATCGGAGTTTAATTATAAAAACGCGCTAAAAATATTAGGTATTCCTGATACTTTTATTGAACATGGTTCTGTTGAAGAACTAGAGGATATTACTGGAATTAGCTCT
>DIAL01000161.1:25499-34195 GCA_002414705.1 Flavobacteriaceae bacterium UBA5079 | reverse complement strand
ATATTACTGGAATTAGCTCTAAAAAAATCAGAGCATTTATCTTAAAAATTACGGGTTCTAATCCCTAATCTTCAGCGTAAAACTGTGTAGAATCGATTTCAGCATCATTCACATTTGATAGCTCACTTAAAGCCAACAAACTAGCAAAGGTTACAAAAAATATAATGATAGCGCCTAATATGTTATTTTTCATTTTAGTTGGGTTCAATTTATTTTGAAAGCTAAATATAAAAAATACATCGACAATAATCAAATATTTTCGATAAAATACTAAAATTGAAAGATTTATCTTACTAAAAAGCCATGCCTTTAATTTTCTTATAAATCAAAATGGCGCGACTATCCGATAAAGAGGCTACATAATTACAGACATTCAATAAACGTTTATAAATTAAATCTTCTTGCGTGTTAATACTTCCCGAAAGCGAATTTAAAATAAGTGTATCATAATTGGAAGCCGTGCCATTATACGCGTTATTTACAGCAGACACATAGGTTTCTAATAACGTATTTAAAACACGATAACCCATAATTTCTTTTTCAATAACCTCTTTAGATTGATACACGTTTTTTACACTGATACTAATAATATCTTTTATCTGTGCTTCGTATTTACTTTTATCTAATAAGGCAATTTTAAATTGATCGTTTAAAATAGCGTCTTCATTTTCAATAAAAACAGAAACAGCTTCATGTATTAAGGTGTTAATAGCCAAAGCTCTTAAATAACTAATTCGGTCTTGTGTTGTGGATAATTGATGGTATTTATTAGTTTGAATGCTATCTCTCACCAAATTAATTAAATACTCCAAAGCAAACTCCTCTTGTATGAGTCCTAAATTAATACCATCTTCAAAATCGATTATGGTATAACAAATATCATCAGCTGCTTCAACTAAAAAAGTTAAAGGATGTCTTGCATAACTGGCATCTTCTTTTGCACCACGTTTAATTAAACCTAATTCATTTGCAACATCTTCAAAAGCGGTTTTATCGGCTTGAAAAAAGCCATATTTTTTGTCAGCAATATGGGTTGTTGGTTTTTTAGGCAAGGATTCTTTTGGGTATTTTGTAAAAGCACCTAGTGTGGAATAACTCAGTCTCAAGCCACCCTCACGACCAATGCGACTTTCAGTTAGAATATTGAAACCATTGGCATTACCTTCAAAATCGCATAAATCTTGATATTCTTTATCTGATAATTCGCTTTTAAAAATTTTTCCAGCACCTGTTTTAAAAAATTCGCCTATAGCCTTCTCTCCTGAATGACCAAATGGCGGATTTCCAATATCATGAGCCAGCGCAGCTGTTGCAACAATAGCTCCAAAATCGTTTGGTTGGTAACCATGAATATTTTGCAAGTGTGGATATTTTTCAATTAAGCGTTTTCCAGCTAGACGTCCAAGGGTTCTTCCAACGACACTAACTTCTAAACTATGTGTTAGTCGTGTATGAACAAAATCGGTTTGAGATAAGGGAATAACCTGCGTTTTATCTTGTAAACTTCTAAATTCTGAAGAAAAAATAATACGATCATAATCCACTTCAAAACCTAAACGCGTTTCATCTTGCTCTTTACGTAAGCGTTTATTGGTATCGCCAAAACGCTTTAATGATAATAATTGCTCCCAGTTCATTGTACTAATTTAATGAGTTGCAAGATACTATTTTTTCAATGTTAAGAAACCGTTTCTAAATAGGTTTATTTATAAAAATCTGGTAACAATTAGGTAATGGTTTTATCACATAGGTTTAATGACTAGTTAACCTAGAGATTACACATCTGTCGTTTCTTTGCCGCAAGAAATTTTGTAAAAAAACACATGAAATATTTAATTCTTAACCTGCTCTTATTTACTACAATATTATCGTACTCACAGAACATAGGTTCTTTGGCCGGAAAAATTACGGATCAAGAATATAATAATGAGCCGCTTCCATTTGCTAATGTTTTAATAAAAGGAACTGCAAAAGGAACCACAACAGATATGGATGGTTTGTATATTATAGACAATCTGGAGGCTGGTACGTACACTATTGTTTTTAGTTTTGTTGGATACGAAACACAGGAAATTGAAGCTAAAATTATAGCTGGTAAAGTTACAGAAATCAACCTACCAATGGCAGCAAGCGCAGCCTCTTTAGATGAAGTTGTTATTACGACAACTACAAAGCGTGAAAGCGAAGTGGCTCTTTTACTTGAACAGAAAAAAGCTGTTGAAATTAAACAAAGTATTGGTGCCGAAGAGTTATCCAGAAAAGGAGTAAGTGATGCAGCTGGTGCTGTTGCTAAAATATCTGGTGTTTCTAAACAAGAAGGTTCTAGTAATGTATATGTTCGTGGTTTAGGTGATAGATATTTAAACACAACAATGAACGGTTTGTCTTTACCGTCTAATGACGTGAATAAAAAGAACATCGATTTAAATTTATTTTCTTCAGATATTATTGAAAATGTTTCCATAAGCAAGGCGTATGCTACTGGTTTTTATGGCGACTTTTCTGCTGGAAATGTTAACGTAAACTCTAAAGACTATAAAGGTAACGGGTTTCTAGATGTATTTACTGGTTCTGGATTTAACACCAATGCGGTTGGTAAAGATTTTGTACGCAGTGAAGGAACTGGCTATTTTGGGTATTATGGACGTTACGATCATAATCCATTTGCAGTTGTTTTATCACATGGAATAGACCCAGTTTCTGCTGGAACTCCTATTAATATCAACTATGGTGCTTCTGCAGGAAAATCATTCAATTTTAAAAATGGCTCACGTTTAAGCATTTTTGCTACAGGATCTTTTGAAAATGATTTTCAATACAGACAAGGAACTACAAGAGATTACACCCTTGTGGAAAAGAAAGCATTTGTTGATAGTGCCGAAGAATACGAATACGGAACAACGACTACCGCTATGGCAACGGTAAACTATAAAATTGACAATCAGAATTCGGTAAAATACAATTCGGTTTTTATTAATAACAGTTCGGATGTTGTCGGTTATTTTGGAACAAATGGAAACGGTAGAAACAGAGATGCTATTCAAAATACAGATGAAGGTTTTTACCAAATGAATGTTCAGTTTGACCAAACTAAAATGTTTGTTAACCAATTATTAGGAAATCATAAGTCTGGAAAAATTGAAGTGGATTGGGGATTTGGTTACAACTATGTAAATGCAGATCAGCCAGACCGTAAACGTATAAGTTTAGAAAACTACCATTTAGCATTTGATAATGACCCAAGTAGTAATCCTATTTTTTATAGCAATGTAGATTTTGATAATCAGCGTTATTTTCAAAGCATTACAGACGATGAGTATAATGGGTTTGTAAACTTTGCTTATGATGTGTCTGAAAACGTAAAACTAAACATAGGATATAACGGGAAAAGCAAGACGCGTAATTTTGAAAATATTCGTTATGGTTATGATATTATTCAAGGGGATTATCCTGTTACAGATGTCAATAATTTTAATAACATATTTTCGTTAAACAATCTTCAAATTAATGAAGAAACAGGTGGTCTTTATGAAATAAAAGTTATTAATTCTATCCCAGGTTACACCAATACAAACAGACCAGGACTTCCTGAAAACACGTATACAGGTAAAATAGACATTTATGCTGGTTATATAGATGCAGAAATTAAAGCTGGCGATAAATGGCTATTTGTACCAGGCGTTCGTTTAGAATCCATTGAACAAAATATTGCCTTTAATGTTATTAATTTAGGATTAAGAGGTATAGATGATATTACATCTAAAAACAACTTATTTCTTCCAAGTTTAAATATTAAGTACAGTCTAAACGAAGATCAAAACTTAAGATTTTCTGCAAGTCAAACAGCATCATTACCTGAATTTAAAGAAGTAGCGCCTTTTGTTTACGAAGACATTTCAGTTCGTGTTGGTGGAAATCCTGACTTATTAGAAAAAGGATATTCTAAAATTTACAATTTCGATGTAAAATACGAATGGTTTTTCAGTAAAAGCGAAATTATATCAGTAGGTGCTTTTACAAAAATAATTAAAGACCCAATTAACCTAGTTGTTGGTGCTGATGCAACAGGAACACAACGGTATTTTAGAACTGGCGACAAGGCTAATGTATACGGAGTTGAATTAGAAGTTAGAAAAAATCTTATTACGGATAGTAATGATAACACGGATTTATCTGTAGGTTTTAATGCCACATATATGCATACAACACAAGATTTGTACGAGCGTATTGATGGTGAATTTTACGATGTTAGTTTTAACAGAACAGAAGACAACCTTCAAGGTGCATCACCCTTATTATTGAATGCAGATATTAGCTATTCTCCAACGTTTAAAAACTATAAGCCAGTTGCCAATTTAGTATTCTCATACTTTTCAGACAGAATAGATGCTTTAGGTTCAGGACAATTAGGAAACGTCATTGAAAAAGGTGTTCCAACTTTAGATTTTATCTGGAAAAACACCATTAACAATAAATTTGAAGTCAATTTAAGTATCATGAATTTATTAAATCCAACCGTAAAATATATTAGAGAAACCACTTTAGGAGATATTGTAGTGAATTCTGCAAATGGAAAAGGCGTTTCAGACTACAAACGCGGAATGGATCTAGGTTTACAACTTAAATACTCATTTTAATAATCACTTAAAACAATAAAAATTAATTAAACTAAAACACAATGAAAAATAATTTAATTTTAGGATTAGCACTTGTATCTATGCTTTTCGCTTGCTCATCAGATGATACTTCTGATATTATTATTAATGACAACAGTAGTGTTGTAAACAACAATGGTGGTGGTAACACTGAAGATGATTGTATCGTTATTCCTGCTGCAGAGTACACTTCTGATTTAGAATTAGATGCTAACAAATGTTACATCATAAGCGGACCAATAATTATGGCATCAGGTGCAAACTTGATTATTAATGAAGGCGTAACCATTTATGCTGAAGCTACAGGAGCGGATGTTTATATTGCTATTTCTCAAGGTGCTAAAATTATTGCAACTGGATCTGCAAATAGTCCAATTGTTATGACATCTAATGCGCCTTCTCCAGCTGCTGGAGATTGGGGAGGTTTAATTGTTTTAGGGAAAGCACCTATTAACTCTGTAACAGGTACTGGAACATCAACTTCTGAAATTGCTAGTTTACCTTACGGTGGAAACTTTAGCGATGATTCATCTGGAACTATTCGTTACGTTCGTGTAGAATATTCTGGAGGTGCTGCAGATGGTCAATCTGAAAACAATGGATTTTCTTTTTATGGTGTAGGAAACGAAACTGTAGTAGAATACATTCAAGCTTTTGTAGGTAAAGATGATGGTATTGAATTTTTTGGCGGAACTGTTAATGCAAGTTTTGTTTCGGTTATCAATGCACAAGATGATTCTATTGATTGGACAGAAGGTTACACAGGTTCAATTACAAATGCTTATGTGCAACACGGTACAGATCATGATAAAGGTATAGAAGCTGACGGTTATAACACAGACTTTAGTAATGCAGGTGGTTATTTTTCAAAACCAACAGTTACTAATTTAACTATTATTGGTTTAGGTACTACATCTGATCCTGATAGTGAAGCCGTACGTTTAAGAGCTGGTACACAAGGTATTTTTACAAATGTATTAATTCAAGGTTATGGTGAAGGTTTTGATTTAGATGGTGATTTAGGTGATAATCCAACAGGAAATGGTGTTGTGAGTAACGATTTACAAGTTACAAACGTAACCTTTACGGATGTAACGCTTTCTATGAAAAATGACACTGAAGTTATGTTTACAGAAGCTGATTTTATTTCAGGAAACGGAAACGGAACTGGAACAGATTATGCTACTTGGGGAGCATCTTGGACTGTTGAATAAACAGTAAAATGAATAGTAATTAGTCTAAAAAAAAGAGCCTCGAATATCGAGGCTCTTTTTTTTGCTTTTTATAACTTGAATTAATCGCGTTGTACAATGTTAGATTTACTCCACTCACTCACACTTGCAATGTCGTTGTTACTATAATCTACTTCTTTTAGAGTTTTACTAGACCAGTAAAACCATTTGCCGACTTTCTTCCCATTATCATAATTTGCAGAAACAATTTTTTCACCTGCTGTGTTAAAACTTAACCATGTTCCTTGTAGTTTACCATCTAAAGTATATGAGCCCGTTTGGCTTACAACTCCATTGTCATGATAGTAAGTGACATCAATAACATTCGTTTCATCATTAAGTTTTAATTCTCTTTCCGTTTGTGCAAAAGAGACCGCAGTAATTAAAAAGGTGAAAAATAATACATAGTTCTTCATAATCATGGGGTTTAATAATTAATATATTCAAAGCTAATGATTAAGTAACATTAAAACAACATTTTGTTAACATTAATTTTACATTGAAAACGTATTCTGTTAGTTATTAGTATATTAAAACAAATCTTACATTGTTAATTTTAATGATTACTTAATATTAAGGTTACAATCATATCAACATTAATGAAGACATTTGTATTGTCTTAAGACACTATTTAATAACTTCATATAATTTATTAGTTTTTGTCGACTATATTATCATGAATTTTTATTGCTGCTTCTGGCCAAAGCAGCTTTTTTTTATGATTAAATTTAATATTTAGGAAACATACACTTAACATTAAAGTTGGTTATTTGCCCCGACAAAAACTAGTATCCAAAATATGAAATTTAAATTAGCAGTAATTTTAACGTTACTATACTCTTGCTATTCAGTAAACGCTCAAGAAATATCATCTTCAAAATTCGGGAAAGGTGTTTTTAATATTGTAGGTCAAGATAGTTCATGGACCATGAAAATTGGAACTAGATTTCAGTTTCTAGCTACAAACTTAATGCAAGATGGTGAAAGCCCTGAAACAAGTTTTCTAATTCGTCGAGCTAGACTTAAATTTGATGGATATGCTGTTTCACCCAAACTTAAATATAAAATTGAATTAGGATTATCCAATCGAGATATGTCTGAAACTTCTGCATTTACAGGGAATACGCCAAGGTATGTTATGGATGCTGTTCTTAAATACAATTTTTATGAAAATTTCGAACTTTGGGTAGGACAAACAAAACTCCCAGGAAATAGAGAACGTGTTATTTCTTCAGCAAATATGCAACAAGTAGATCGTTCCATTCTTAATGCCAGATTCAATATAGATCGGGATATTGGTTTTCAATTAAGACATCATCTCAAAATTACCAATAATTTTATTGTAAGAGAGATTTTAGCCGTTTCGCAAGGTGAAGGCAGAAATATTGTAACAGGGAATTTAGGAGGTCATCAATATACTGGTCGTGTTGAGTTTTTACCAATGGGAAATTTTACCGGTAAAGGAGATTATTCTGGTTCAGATTTAAAAAGAGAACAAACACCTAAACTTTCAATTGGAATTTCTTACGATTTTAATAATAACGCTGTAAAAACGCGTAGTAACCAAGGATCATACATGGTAACAGACACCGGTTTTTATGAAACAAATATTACCACCTTATTTATTGATTCTATGTTTAAATACCGAGGTTTTAGTTTAATGACCGAATTTGCAGATAGAAATGCTGATGATCCTATTGCAAAAAACTCTGACGATACAGAAACTGGAGATGTTGTTCAAGTAGGTACTGGATTAAATGTTCAGGGTGGGTATTTATTTAAAAGTAATTGGGAAGTATCTGGTAGGTATTCTACTGTTAATTTAGATAAAAATATAACTGGTATTATGCCAGAAACTCAATATACTCTTGGTTTATCAAGATATATTGTAGGACACAGTTTAAAAGTACAATCTGATATTAGTTATATAGATGTTGCTAACCAAGGCGAACAATTTTTATATCGTTTACAATTTGACATCCATTTTTAAAACATAACATTTAGGTAACACATCAGTTTAAAACACTTTAGATATTTGCGAATTATTTTAATAAAAAACTTATGGATAATATATACTTGTTAATGATTGTAGCCCTAGCCGTATTAGCAATTGCTGATTTGGTTGTAGGTGTTAGTAACGATGCGGTTAACTTTTTAAATTCGGCTATTGGATCTAAAGCCATTTCATTTAAAACCATCATGATAGTTGCCAGTGTTGGTGTAGCAGTTGGTGCTGTATTTTCTAGTGGTATGATGGAAGTTGCCCGAAAAGGTATTTTTAATCCGCACGAATTTATGTTTAACGAAATCATGATCATATTTATGGCTGTCATGATTACAGATATTCTGCTTTTAGACTTTTTTAATTCAGTTGGTATGCCAACCTCTACAACGGTTTCCATTGTATTTGAATTATTAGGTGCTTCTGTTGCCATGGCATTAATAAAAATTGGTCACGATGGTGGTAGTTTTTCTGATGTAGTAAATTATATCAACACCTCAAAAGCTGCAGAAATAATTTTTGGAATATTGCTTTCAGTCGTCGTAGCATTCTCTATTGGAGCAGCAGTTCAATGGGTTTCTAGATTATTGCTTTCAAATAACTTTGAGAAGAAAGCAAAATGGGTAGGTGCATTATTTGGCGGAATTGCATTAACATCCATAACATATTTCATTTTTATTAAAGGTTTAAAAGGCATGGCATTTGGCAATACAGCCTATCCTATTTTAAATGGAGAAAGCATAAACGGTTTGCTAGCAGATCAAGTAAGTCTCGTTGTTTTAATAAGTTTAGCTTTTTGGACACTTT
>DIAL01000161.1:18157-25371 GCA_002414705.1 Flavobacteriaceae bacterium UBA5079 | reverse complement strand
ACACTTTTATCGTTATTATTGATGACGGTTTTTAAAGTAAACATCTATAAGCTTATTATATTAGTTGGAACATTTGCATTGGCTTTGGCTTTTGCCGGAAATGATTTAGTTAACTTTATTGGTGTACCTATTGCAGGTTGGCTTTCGTATACTACTTGGGCAGCTTCTGGTGTTCCTGCTGAAACATTTAGTATGGGATTCCTTGCTGATAAGGTTGCCACACCAACCTATTTATTAGTTGGAGCTGGTTTAATTATGGTTGCCACGTTATGGTTTTCTAGTAAAGCAAAATCAGTTGTTAAAACCTCTTTAGACTTATCAAGCCAAGGTGAAACTAAAGAACGTTTTCAACCAAACTTTTTGTCTAGAGGGTTTGTTCGTTTTGCCGTTTTAGCCTCACAAATGTCTGCTTATGTGCTACCAGAATCATGGCAAGCAAAAATAGATAAGCAATTTGAAGCACCTGTTTTAAAAATAAGCAAAGACAAAACATACGAGTTACCAGCTTTCGATTTAGTTCGTGCAGCAGTTAATTTAATGGTTGCAGCTGTATTAATTTCTATTGCTACATCCATGAAACTTCCATTATCTACTACCTATGTTACATTCATGGTAGCTATGGGTACATCTTTAGCAGATCGTGCTTGGGGAGCAGAAAGTGCTGTTTATCGTGTGGCTGGCGTATTAAATGTTATTGGAGGTTGGTTCTTTACTGCATTCATTGCATTTGTGGCAGCTGCTATTATTGCTTACTTATTAAACTGGAACGTAACTATCATGGTTCCTGTTTTATTATTATTAGCTACTATATTATTAGTAAGAAACTATATTTCTCACAATAAAAAATCGAAGGAGCTAAAAGCTGAAGATAGTCTAACACGTGCTGAAAGTAGCTCTATACAAGGTGTTATCCATGAAAGCACAAACAACATTGCTAATGTTATTAAACGTGGAAACCGCATTTACACGAATGCTATTAATGGTTTAGCAAAACAAGATTTATCGTTACTGAAGAAGAATAAAAATCAAGTTGTTAAATTATCTGATGAAATTGATGAGTTACGTGATAGTATCTTCTACTTCATTAAAAATTTAGACGAGTCCAGTGTAGCTGCCAGTAATTTTTACATTAATATTTTAGGTTATTTACAAGATATCACGCAGTCATTGGAGTATATTTCTAAAATAAGTCATAAACACGTTAACAACAACCATAAGAAACTGAAATTTAGTCAAATAAAAGAGCTAAAAGAAGTTGATGACCGTTTTGAACTTTTATTCCAAAATATAAAAACTGCTTTTGATACGCGTTCTTTTGGAGAAATAGGTGTTATTTTAGGTAGAAAGAAAGAGATTATGGATATGGTAACGCACAAAATACAGAAACAAGTAGAGCGCACCAGAACGGAAGAGTCTAGTCCTAAAAACACCACTTTATATTTTAGTGTACTTTTAGAAACGAAAGACTTATTAAACGCGACTATGAATCTGTTAGAAGAATATCATAATGCACATGACAGCTCTGTAGAACCTGCAAAGGTTCCAGGATCTGACGATTAATATATCCGTCAAGTTATTTATTGAAAAAAGCATCTCAATCGAGATGCTTTTTTGTTTCTGAATTATTACCCTAAAGCTGATTCCTATACGAGAGTATAATGTACCAGAACTAACATAAGTGTTTTCATAAACAGCGTTAGCCACTGCTTTTTAAATCAAAGTTTGGACTGTACAATTCGTAGTCAAAGTTTAAGTGTTTTTGTAAAAACGCAACAATTAGTTCAGCATTTTTCAATTTTTTCACTCCGATTAGTTCCGTTTTTTCAGTGTGAGACTTATCTAACAAGTAAACATAAAATTTATAAAAACTATCAACTCCTTGAGGAGAAGCTAATCCGACCGTGGGCATGCCATTCGCTCTTTTTAATTTTAGGATGGAAACAATTCGCTTATTTTTTAAATTAATATTCTGTTTATAAATCAAAAGATCAAAAACAAAATATGCTTTATACAGTTTATCTTCACGAATTACTAATCCTAATTTAGAAAACACGATGGATACCATTCCAATAATAAAAAAAGTAAGAAGTAAAAGAAGTAGGAGTTCGTTGAAATCGTTAAATAGATAGTTTTTAATTAGAAAGAATATAGAAATCCCAATTCCTAAAATTATTGACACATGTATTTTCTGAATAAGATTTAAATTATATTCGGCAATTATTTTTTTATCCATCTTTTTCAGTAGTGCGTAACTAAAATACAGTCCAAAATCATATTATCAAAACAGGTTTCAACCATTATTGTTGGTTGAAACCTGCAGATTGACAAATTTAGTTAAAACTCGTAACGAGTTTATTTCAATTAAAATTAAGACCCACACATCAAACAATCATCACCTTCGGCTTCTTTTGCTTGTGCAATAAGCGCTTTCATTTCATCTGCAGACATAGGCTCGATATCTTCAGCTGTTTGTTTTTGAGCAAATTTAGCGGCTGTTTTTGCTGCTTGCTGCTTTTGTTGATCAACAACTTCAATTACATCTACTACGTCAGCAACTGGCTCTTCTTTCTTCTTGGTATCTAATGTAAACTTAATAGCATCTACAGCACTCTTCGTTCTTAAATAGTACATACCTGTTTTTAAGCCACTCTTCCAAGCATAAAAATGCATAGATGTTAACTTCGCCATGGTTGCGCCTTCTAAAAATAGATTTAAAGATTGCGACTGGTCAATAAAATAACCTCTATGACGTGACATATCAATAATGTCTTTCATGCTTAATTCCCAAACGGTTTTGTAAAGCTCCTTAATATCTTGTGGAATACTTTCAATATCTTGAACAGAACCATTGGCTCTCATAATATCCTGTTTTAAGCCTTCATTCCAAAGACCAAGCTCTACTAAATCTTCTAATAAATGCTTATTCACCACAATAAATTCACCTGATAATACACGACGTGTGTATATATTAGATGTGTAAGGCTCAAAACATTCGTTATTGCCTAAAATTTGCGATGTACTTGCTGTTGGCATTGGCGCTACTAATAGTGAGTTTCTTACACCATGTTTTTTAACCTCTTCACGCAGTTTTGCCCAATCCCAACGACCACTTAATTCTTCGTCCTTAATTCCCCATAGGTTGTGTTGAAATTCCCCTTGGCTAATTGGCGATCCTTCATAAGTTTGGTAGGGACCATCCGCTGTAGCCTCCTCCATACTTGCCGTTACTGCAGCAAAATAAAGCGTTTCAAAAATTTCTTGGTTTAATTTTTTGGCTTCATCACTTGTAAATGGTAATCGCAATTTTATAAACGTATCCGCTAAACCTTGAACACCTAAACCAACAGGTCTGTGACGGAAATTAGAGTTTTCAGCTTCTTTTACTGGATAGTAATTTCTATCTATTACGCGGTTTAAGTTTTTGGTAACACGCTTTGTGATTTTATATAATTCTTTATGGTCAAACTCGCCGTTTTTAATAAACATAGGCAAGGCAATAGATGCTAAATTACAAACAGCAACCTCATCTGGAGATGTGTACTCCATAATTTCCGTACATAAATTAGATGAACGAATGGTGCCTAAATTTTTCTGATTAGATTTGCGGTTAGCAGCATCTTTATATAACATATAAGGTGTGCCTGTTTCAATTTGCGATTCTAATATTTTTTCCCAAAGCTCACGAGCCTTAATCGTTTTTCTACCTTTTCCTTCAGCTTCATATTTTAAATATAAGGCTTCAAATTCATCACTATGAACCTCATCCATTCCTGGACATTCATTGGGACACATTAACGTCCATTTTCCATCTTCTTGAACGCGTTTCATAAACAAATCAGAAATCCACATGGCATAAAACAAATCACGCGCGCGCATTTCTTCTTTACCGTGGTTTTTCTTTAAATCTAAAAAGTCGAAAATATCTGCATGCCACGTTTCAAGATACATAGCAAAACTCCCTTTACGTTTTCCGCCACCTTGATCCACATAACGCGCTGTGTCATTGAAAACTTTTAGCATAGGGACAATTCCGTTGGATGTTCCGTTGGTTCCCGAAATATAACTTCCAGTAGCGCGAATGTTGTGAATAGCTAATCCAATACCTCCAGCAGATTGTGATATTTTAGCCGTTTGCTTTAACGTATCATAAATACCATCTATACTATCGTCTTTCATGGTTAGCAAAAAACAGGATGACATTTGTGGTTTTGGTGTACCAGCATTAAAAAGTGTTGGTGTAGCGTGTGTAAAGTATTTTTTAGACATCAGCTCGTAGGTCTCCAAAGCCGCATCTAAATCGTTTAAATGAATGCCTATAGACACACGCATGAGCATGTGTTGTGGTCTTTCAGCAATAACGCCATTAAGCTTTAATAAGTAGGAACGTTCAAGGGTTTTAAATCCGAAATAATCATAACCAAAATCGCGGTTATAGATAATAGTAGAATCTAATTTATCCTTATTATCCATGATTACTTGGTACACCTCATCGGATAATAAAGGTGCATCTTTACCAGTTCTTGGATTTACGTAGGTATACAAATCATGCATCACCTCACTAAAGGTTTTCTTGGTGTTTTTGTGTAAGTTGGAAACGGAAATACGTGCTGCTAAACGTGCATAATCAGGATGAGCAGTCGTCATGGTTGCTGCAATTTCAGCAGCCAAATTATCAAGCTCACTGGTAGTTACACCATCGTAAAGTCCTTCAATAACTCGCATAGCAACTTTGAGTGGATCAACTAATTCGTTTAAACCATAGCAAAGTTTTCTAACTCTTGCCGTGATTTTGTCGAACATCATGAGTTCTTTCCTGCCGTCTCTTTTTAATACATACATAATTTTACACGTTTTTATTTTTCCTGTTACACCTACAGAAAAATGGATTAATTAGCTAAAAGGATTGTTTTAATTTACAGAGAAACTAAAACTTGGAATTTATATAAAAGTATAGCAAGAAAGGAAGCAGATGAACATCCACACAATTTTTTGCTATTAACTATTATTAAGGGTTTTTTATTTAAAAATCAGCATCAAAACTGAACTTATCTTTTTCTTCTTCTTTATTTAAAACACCTGCTTTTTGGTATTCTGACACACGTTTTTCAAAGAAATTAGTTTTTCCTTGTAACGAAATCATATCCATAAAATCAAAAGGATTGGCTGTGTTGTATTCTTTATCACAATCCAATTCACTTAAAAGCCTATCAGTTACAAACTCTAAATACTGGGACATGAGTTTGGCATTCATTCCAATTAAACTAGCTGGTAAAGATTCCGTAATAAACTCACGCTCAATATCAAGCGCATCAATTAATATTTCACGAATTCGCGCTTTAGGCACTTTATTAATCAAGTGTTTATTGTGTAAGTGCACAGCAAAATCACAATGCACACCTTCATCTCGAGAAATAAGCTCATTGGAAAATGTTAAACCAGGCATTAAACCTCGTTTTTTTAACCAAAAAATAGAACAAAATGCACCCGAAAAGAAAATACCTTCAACGGCAGCAAAAGCAATTAAACGCTCACCAAAATTTGGAGATTCTATCCATTTTAAAGCCCAATCTGCTTTTTTCTTAATAGCTGGGAAATTATCTAACGCATTAAAAAGCTGGTCTTTTTCTTTTTCATCTTTAACATAGGTGTCTATTAACAACGAATACGTTTCGCTATGAATATTTTCCATCATAATTTGGAAACCATAAAAGAACTTGGCTTCACTATATTGAACTTCATTAATGAAGTTTTCAGCTAAATTTTCATTTACAATACCATCACTAGCTGCAAAAAAAGCTAAAATGTGTTTAATAAAATAACGCTCATCATCATTCAATTTATCTTTCCAATCTGTTAAATCTTGATGTAAATCAATTTCTTCGGCTGTCCAAAAACTCGCTTCTGACTTTTTGTACCATTCCCAAATATCGTTATGTTGAATTGGAAAAATAACAAAGCGATCTTTATTTTCTTGAAGAATTGGTTCAATTTGTTGAGACATTAGTAGCGTTTTTAAAAGTGAATAATATGAATTATAATGTGACTAACAAAGATTGAAAATTGTATCTATAATTGAAAGGTATTTTTATAAACATTGTCAACAAGTTTTTAACAAACCAGTATTCACGCAGTCCACCGTCCTATTTTAACGAAAACACACGTATATGTCTGTTTTACAGGTTTTTATACTAATATTAATTTTAAATTTAGTGTAGGAAAAAACTTGTTAAATACATCTTAACAATAGATGTTTCCTATAAAAACACACGTCTTATAATACGCTAGGATATGAAATAAAAAAAGAGCGAAAGTATTCGCTCTTTTATAACTAATTATCTAAAAAATAATGGTTTAAAATGCAAAAAGCTAGATAAAATATCTAGCTTTTTGTTGATTATTAGCATATACCCTTTAATAAATGCTCAATCGTATAATAATTTAATAGCAGGACAAATATGTGAAATTTCATACTACTTTAAACACCATTTTGTATAGTTGGTAATAAATTATGTGTATTTGGAAAAAAATAACTTTTCTATGAATTTGTTTTCATCCTACTTCGTTTTCAAGGAAATCATTTAGTCAATATAAAGTTCATAATAACAATATATTACTATATTTGAAACCATGATAAGAGCAGTAATTGTAGACGATGAACAAAAAGCCATAAAGAGTTTAACTTGGGAGCTTACCAACTTTAGCGACGAAGTAGAAATTGTAGCAACTTTTAATAAACCAGAAGAAGCTATAGACTATTTAAACAAGAATAAACCAGATTGCGTTTTTTTAGATATTAGCATGCCAACTATGGATGGGTTTCAATTTTTAGATAAATTACCTGAAAAAGATTTTGCTGTCATAATTACTACAGCATATAATGAATATGCTTTAAAGGCTTTAAAACACGAAGCTATAGATTACTTACTAAAACCAATAGATTCAGACGATTTAAAAGACACGTTTAAAAAGATAAAAAAACATAACTCATTTGCTTTTCCAATTGCCAAAATTGAGGAAGTCTTAATTAATTTCAACAAAAATTTTAATCAGAAAAAAATTACTTTAAATACAGAAGGAAAATTAATTTTCTTGGAAATAGATAATATTATTTATGTCGAGTCTGATGGAAATTACAGCACATTTATAATGGCAGATAACCAAAAGATTTTAGTTACTAAAAAACTAAAAGAAGTGAACGCTTTATTGCCTGAAAA
>DIAL01000161.1:16286-18008 GCA_002414705.1 Flavobacteriaceae bacterium UBA5079 | reverse complement strand
CACAACTCCTACATTATAAATCTAAATAAAATAAAAGAATTTATAAAAAACGATGGCTATGTTATTATGCAAACCAACGAGAAAATCCCTGTTGCTAGACAGCGAAAATCTGATTTTTTAGATAAAGTTTAATTTTTTTATGAAAACCCTCAAACGCGCAACACTTTTTAAGGCTTGTTTTTTTTTAATACTTTACATTTTCATGTCAAGTAGAAGCAGCTTTGCTCAAGAACAAGGCTTAAAGCAATTTTACAAAAAAGTTGATAGCGTTTTACAAGCAAAACCAACACGTCAAACCGCTTTGGATTCAGTTTTTTATGAAATTAAATCTGACACCACAAAACTTTCTTACCTAGTTCATAAAAGTCATACCAAAACGTATTTAGAGGGCGAATGTTTTGCTTTAAATGCTCTTGGAACTTATTTTAGAAATATTTCAGATTATGATCAAGCCATAAATTTATATTCCAAAGCACTAGCAATAGCTAAACGTGCTGAAAACTTGGAAATGGAAGTTATAAGCCTGAACATGCTAGGCGTTGTTTATAGACGTATGGACGCTATTCGGTCTGCTTTAGACTACCATAAACAAGCATTAGATTTAGCAGAAAATGCGCCCAATCAAACACTAGAGTTAGAACGATGTATAGCTGTTTCTCAAAACAGTATGGGAAATATTTATACAGCTTTAAAACAATATGATTTAGCGCTTGTACAATTCTACAAATCTTTAGCTATTGAAGAAGAACTAGGCAATAAACTCGGTTTAGCCATTAATAATCATAATATTGGTTATGCTAAAGAAAAAACAGGATCTTATTCAGAAGCGCTTGAGTATTACAAAAAATCTTTAGAATACAATTATGAAATTGAGTCTGAAATTGGCATTGTTATTTGCTTTAATAGCATTGGTAAAATATATATTCATCAAAACAAATTTGAAGAAGCAAATCCCATTATTGCAGAAGCTTTGGAACGTGCCATTCAAGTTAATGACCAATTCTACATTGCCATTTCTTATGTTAATTATGGATTATCGGAATTAAAACTAAACAGACTAGAATCTGCTAGAACCCATTTATACAAAGGATTAGACATAGCTAAACAGTTTAATTTAAAATCCTCTGAAATTGAAGCCTATAAATATTTATCTGAAATTTATGAGCAATCTAGCAATTATGCTGATGCTTTAGAGCATTACCAAAAATTTGTTAAGCTAGATGAAATCCTGGCAAACGAACGCAATGTTCAGTATGTAAATGATTTGATTATTAAGTATGATACTGAGAAAAAAACCAATCAAATTAAAGAATTAGCCAACGAAAATGAGATAGTGTTATTACGTTTAGAAAAAAAACGCACACTATTTCTAAGTCTATTAGGATCAAGTTTAGTTTTTATAATACTATACGTATTGTATAGACAACACCAACTTAAAAACGAAAAGAAAATTTTAACGCTAGAGCAAGAAATGTTGAGAAACCAAATGAATCCACATTTCATTTTCAATTCTTTAAATTCTATAAAGCTCTACATTATTAATAATGAGAAAGAAAATGCTGTTTATTATTTAAATAAATTTTCCAAACTAATTCGGAAAATATTGATTGCTTCTACCGAAAAAGAAATATCACTAGCCGATGAAATTGAAAATATGTCCTTGTACATGAAGATTGAAAATATCCGGTTTTCCAATGAAATTGATTACCAAGAAATAATAGA
>DIAL01000161.1:3426-16167 GCA_002414705.1 Flavobacteriaceae bacterium UBA5079 | reverse complement strand
AAATAATAGATCCGAGCCTCAATATCGCATCCATAAAAGTACCATCGCTTATTTTACAACCGTTTTTAGAAAATGCTATTTGGCATGGATTATCTGCCAAAACGCTAAATAAGAAAATTGAATTAGTAGCCAAACAAGGTAATCATACTCATGTAGTAATTACTATTACAGATAACGGAATTGGACGCGCAGCTGCAGAAAAAATTAGAAGTGAGAAGAAAATTAAAAGACAATCTGTTGGCTTAAATATTACAAAAGCGCGACTTGAAAATTTCTCAAAAGATTTCAATGAAGACTACAGTATTAAAATAATAGATTTATATGATGAAAACAAAATAGCATCAGGAACACAAGTTGTTTTAAATATTCCTACACACTAAAATTTAGGCTTTTTTCTCTGCTATTTTTTCGAGTTCTGCGTACCATGCTTCGCCAAACTTTCTAATAAGTCCTTGCTTAACAAATTTATAAATAGGCACTTGAAGCTCTTTACCTAGTGTACAGGCATCATCACAGATGTACCATTTGTTATAATTAACGGCTGAAAACTCGCTATATTCTTTAACACGAACAGGATACAAATGACAAGAAACTGGTTTTTTCCAATCAATTTCACCTTGATTATAAGCTTCTTCAATACCACATAAAGCGGTTCCTTTATTATCAAAAGTAACATAGGCACAATCTGCTCCATTAATAAGCGGTGTTTCCAATTCGCCGTCTTCCGTTGTTATGAAAACGCCTTGGGCTTCAATAGCATCAATACCCGCTTGACGTAAAAAAGGTTTTACTTTTGGATAAATATCTTGTAAAATCTGGGTTTCCGCTTTTTCAAGTGGTGCACCAGCATCACCATCTATACAGCAGGCGCCTTTGCATGCTGATAGGTTACAGACAAAATCTTTCTGAATAATATCCTCTGAAACTATGGTTTTTCCTAATTGAAACATGTTGCAAAAATAGAGAAACTTTTGGTTACTATAATGCTGTAATTTTAGTAATAATGGGTAATTTTGTAAAAACAAATAATTAAGTCATCGTTTTTGGTTTTTTTCGGCAACCTTTTCTAAAAAAACCAGATTCTTAATTTTAAAAATGTTGTGTTATCATGAAAATACTCACACTTATTCTATCCATTTTAGCCATTGTTTTAATAGGGTTTAATGTTACAAAAATTAATTTTAGTGCACCTTTTGAAAATGAAAGTATGGTAGCTATGATTACCATTTTTGCTTCGCTTTGCGCAATTGTTTTATTACAGATTTTGACTGTTTCAAAAAAAATAGATCAAAAATCTAAAAACAAAAATTAATGTTTGATGTCTTAATTATTGGTGGTGGAGCTGCTGGCATGTCTTGTGCTTTGGTTTTAGGTTCGGCAAAAAACCAAGCATTTGCTGCGGACAAACGTATTGGAATTATTCTTCATCAAAAAACATCGCATTTACAAAATGCCTTATTTAATAATGTTTTGGGCATAACGCCTGGAACTACTGGAGCAGATATTTTAAATTCTGGCAAAAAGCAACTAACCACCTTATATTCTCATGTTAATTGTATTGAAACCGAAAAAGTACAAGCTATTACTAAAACAGCTGATGGCTTTACAGTAACTACCAATAAAACAACCTACAATTCCAAAATTGTGGTTGTAGCTGTTGGATATACCAATTTACTGACTATTTCTGGATTGGAAGCTTTCGTGGAACCACATCCACGAGCTAAAATTGAAAAAGAGCGTATTTGGTTAAAAAATAATAATCACCTTATAGAAAACGGTCTATATGTAGCTGGTACACTTGCTGGTTGGCGCAGTCAGTTTGCCATAGCTTCAGGAAGTGGTGCGCATGTGGCAACGGACATTTTAACGCTTTGGAATAATGGACAACACGTTAAGGTTCATGATAAGGTTTAAGTTTTAATGGGAAAATGTAGAAAAGAGCTATTCAGTATTATATCTTAAAAACTGAAAAACTATTCTTCTAATCGCAACACCTTAATAACGTAATGACATAATACCTTTTTCTAACCTCTAACTCCTATTTTCCAGCATCCAATTTTAAAACTTCCTCAATAACCATATCCCTTTTATTTAATACTTCTTCAAAAGCACCTTTACTATAAAGCTGGGACGCTAATGTGGCTTTTATATACTGTTTTACCTCATCATTATAGGCAACAAAGGTTATATTGGCATTGGTTTTGGAATTCAGATAATCTTGAAAAGCAACGACAAAATCGTCTGTGACTTCAAAATTATTTATAAAATCTTTACGGGAAAAATCATCATAAGCATGACGGTTTTTCTCTAATTCTTCAAATACAAAATTACTAACAAATCCACGACGCTGTAAAAAGGTTAGCGTTTCATTTTGCATACTTAAATCCAAAGGCACAAAAACGTCTGGAATAATGCCACCTCCTCCATAAACCACTTTCCCTTTTGGTGTAGTAAATTTTAAAGAATCGGCTACTTCAATTTTTTCAGGATCTAGGAATTCACCACTACTTAAACGTTCAAAATAATCATCATAATAATCTTTATTACCGTTTTCGTAAGACCGTTGTATGGAACGACCCGTTGGTGTATAATAGCGCGAAACGGTTAAACGTACGGCACTTCCATCTCCTAAATTCATTTCGCGTTGCACCAATCCTTTTCCATAGGATCGACGACCAACAATGGTACCTCTATCATTATCTTGAAGTGCGCCTGCAACAATTTCGCTAGCTGAAGCCGAGTTTTCATCAATCAAAACATAGACTTTACTATTTTCAAAATCGCCTTTTTTGGTAGCATAACTTTCTTGAATACTGCCACGTTTATTTTTGGTGAATAAAATAAGTTTATCATCTTCTAGAAACTCATCTACTATTTGTTCTGCAATGGTTAAAAATCCGCCTGGATTACCACGTAAATCCAAAACCAAATCTTGAACACCTTGTTTTTTTAAATCCGTTAATTCGGCTTTAAATTCTTTATAAGTAGATTCTGCAAATCGGTTAATTTTTACATAACCCAATGTTTCTGTTAGCATATAAGCCGCATCCACACTTTGAATAGGAATATGATCGCGTTTTACAGAAAACTTTAAAAGTTTAGGTTCGCCTTTGCGGTACACTTCCAATTTTACTTTGGTATCAATAGGGCCTTTTAGCTTATTTATAATATCTGAATTGCTTAAATCTTTTCCAAAAATAGAATCGCCATCGGCTGTAATAATCCGATCACCTCCTTGAATGCCAACCTTATCACTTGGACTGCCTTCAATAGCTCGGATAACGGTTATGGTATCATTATAGGTATAAAAACTGATACCAATACCTACAAAATCGCCTTTCATGCTTTCGGTAACGCGCTGCATATCAGCTTTCGGAATGTAAACCGAATGCGGATCTAGATTTTCCAAAATCCCATTAACGGTAATATCTACAATGCTATCTGTATTAACATCGTCCACATATTCGTAATCTATATAATCTATGAGTCGGTTTAACTTTTCTTTTTTACTATTGGATGTAAATAAGCGATCTGATGTATCAGAGAAATTTAATTTGCCACCAATAAAAATTCCGGCAGCAATTCCGATACCTAATAAAAGTGGTAAATATTTCTTTTTAAAATTCATTCTGCTAGGACATCGGTTATTAATTCCAGTTCAATACCTGCTTTTTTTAGAAACTGTAAACCAGAATCATCTTTGTAAGCATCCTGATAAACCACGCGTGTTATTCCAGCTTGGTGGATAAGTTTACTACATTCTTTACATGGTGAAAGCGTAATATAAAGCGTTGCTCCAATACAGGATTGTGTGGAAGCGGCTACTTTTAAAATGGCATTAGCTTCAGCATGCAACACATACCATTTGGTGTAACCTTCCTCATCCTCGCAAAAGTTTTCAAAACCCGTTGGTGTACCATTATAACCATCGGAAATAATCATTCTATCTTTTACAATTATAGCGCCAACTTGCTTGCGTTTGCAGTAGGATAATTTGCCCCATTCTGAAGCCATTCTTAAATATGCTTTATCATATTTAAGCTGTTTTTTCTCTTTCATAAACATACTAACTTACAACGAAGATACTGGCTTCGTATTTTAATTACAACCTGTGATTATTAAAGATTTGTGAAAACTTTAGGTTAAATGGCGTTTTAGGCTATTAAATCGCTATTCAAAATCATAGGAATTACCAATCCAACAACTACTGCCGAAATAACCATAACCCAATCGCGTTTGGAAAAACGGAAAACGGTTTGCATAATATAACCCAATAATAATACGACAAATACAATAATTACTTGTGCAATTTCAATACCTAATGCGAACTCCAATAAGGTGATAATTTTATTATCTGATTTTCCAACCATCATTTGAAATTCTCTAGCAAAACCTAATCCATGCACGAGTCCGAAAAAGAGCGTTGAAAAAAACAAGACACCAACTTTTTCTTTTTGAGCGCCTTTTCCAGCGGTAAACACATTAAAAAGTGCCACAATTAAAATAGTAACAGGAATTAAAAACTCCACTAAACTACCATTTACACGTACCACACCATAAGCAGCAAGAACTAATGATAGCGTGTGTCCCAATGTAAAGAGAGAGACTAAAAGGAGTACCCGTTTCCAGTTATTAAACAAGTATGGAACGGTTAATACGATTAAAAATAATACGTGATCGTAGGCATTGATATCTAAAACGTGATTGATGCCATATTCAACATTAAACCAGAAATTATCGAGCATTGTTTATGTAGTTTTTAGGGTGTTTGTAAAGATACAATTTAAAATGATTTCTTAAAATACAGACTTTAATTTTGCATTATTTAGCTTGTACTTAATTTACCAGACGAATCTGTATTTCATGATTTTTAGAAAACGAAAACTTACAATCCTCAAATTTAGGTGCCGAGAACTTGGGTTTAAAGTTATTAGAAAATCCATACGGTTCTTTTGGGATACCCATAAAATTTTTGTTGCAAATACCATCAGAATTTTCATCATGAAACATAGAAATAGCGTAACTGCCAGCTGGCAAATCGTTTATAACCAAGCGTTCTGTGTTTTTAACAACCGTTAGTTTGTAATGTTTTATTTCGGTTCCCGCTTCCAGAAAGCCTTTTTCGGTATTATAAATACCTATAATAAGGTCTCCTTGAATGGATTCAATATTTTCAATATTAATAACTAACTGCGGATTGTTAGCGGACCAAAGTCCGAAAAACAGGGTACAATAGATAATTAGTGTTTTCATTATGTTTGTGTTTTAAGGATGCTTTCTAAATCTTTAGTATTGGTACCTTTTAATTCTATAACACCTACTGCAATATCCTTATGTAATATGGCACCATCTGCTTTTCGCGCATTTGTTTCATTTTTATATTCGGCAACCAAATTAAAATCGGCATTCGGTTTTAAGGTATAACCCAATATTGTCCCAAACAATTCCGTTAAAAATATCCCTTGATATTCTTCTTCTTTAGAATTACGAATATTTTCTTGAATGGTAGGATTTAAAAAATATGCGCTGTACTTTTTATAGGCTTTTGCTACAACATCTGGATCTTGTAAACTTAAATATTGCTTTAATACGGATACTTGATATAATGACATTACTAGCTTTTAGATTGAATTGATGTACTAAAATAGTAATAATACTAGAAATGTTTGAAGAAATTGAAAGGAAAGATGGCAAATTACTTGAAAACGGATTAACAGACTTTAAAAGAAATTATGGATTGTAAACGTGTACTTTTTTTTTATTAAAAAATGGAACAAAATTAAAAAACCGTTTCATTGTCACTTGCCCAAGTGCAACCTCCTGTGGTAAAAAATAAGTAAAATTGATTTAAGTCTTTGTTTTAAAACTCTTAATAATACCTATACACCGAAACATGCATTCATTAGGCTAATAAAGACGTAACTTCCATAGCACATCCCCAAGAGAGGGTAACACCACTACCTCCATGACCGTAGTTATGAATTACTGGTACATGAAACATGTCATCTTTTTCTACCCTAACCCCTTGTTTCCTAAATGGGCGTAAACCAACACGATGACTTATTGGTTTAGCATCCTGTAACCAAGGTAAAAACTGGCTGTTTTGTTCAATGATTCTTTTAAATAAAGCATGCTCTAAACTAAGGTCTGTGTCCGTATCATTTGCTAAGGCAAAACCACCTACTACTAATTTATCGGCACCTCGGGGAACCGTGAATATAAAATTACCTCCTTCTTTATTTTCTTGAATGGTTGTGCAATGTGCCTCTTTAACTAGCGGTTGCCCCTCCTGGTTTAAATTATCATATAGCAACCAACCTCCTTTTACGGGAATGCATTGAGTATCGTCGACTAAATCGCGACTTCCTAAACCTGCACAATTAATAATAACATCTGGCGCATATTTTTCTTTTGCTTGCTGTATACTTTCAAAGCTATCCCAAATAATGTTACCGCCGTTATTCAAAAACTTATTTGTTAACCAATTGATATACAAACTCATATCTATCATAGGTGTTAAATACGAATAAGCGCCAACAAAGCCAGACGCTTTTTGGCAGATTTTATTTCTTTTAAATATCTGTTCACTATCATTATCAAAGCCAAACACTTTAGTGGCTAATTCCTTAATTTTATTATTTTCTAAAGCAGTGTCTTCTGTAAGATAGAAATTAACGCGTCTCCAAAACACCCCTGTATTTAATAGCCCCTTCAGCTTATAAAACTCGTTATAAGACGCAAATGCCCAGGTATTATCTCTTTTGTTAATTCCTTCAATTAAAAAGGGATCTAAACCGGTTGTTTCATAAAATCCACAAACCGCTGGTTGCCATTCCCATAACGCGCCTGCAATAGTGCTAGTAGTATCTTCACCAAACTTATCAGCTGCTATGCATATTTGTGAATCAGGATATTTTTCTTTTAAACTAATTGCTGTAGTTAATCCACTCACACCCGCCCCTATAATTAATATTTCCATATAATAAATAATTTTTTTTTGTATTTGAGCTTTAAAACGCACTTTCTAGTGAAGCATATAGGGTCGTATGTTTTAGAAATCAACTAATATTTGCCTAGCTTAAACAAATATAAATGATAAACAACATAAAAATTGATTAAAAACTGTAAAAAGTTTTTAATGTACTCTATATTAAACTTATATCAAATCCCACCTAAAAAAGTTAAGCAAAATAACATATATTATCTAATAAAAAATATATTTATACGGATCTTAATAATATAAACCATTCACAGAGCATGGCAACAATTTTTAATAATATAATAACTAAAATGGTTGACAAGAAAAAAATATATCGCAATCAAAATTATATGCAACTAACTACTGCATCTAAAATTTTAAATGACACACAACTCAAATGACCTCAAAACCACCTCTAAATTTCGAATTAAAACTGAAAGTAAATAAACTGCTCGCCACTGCCTTGTGCTATAATAATTAAGAAAAATAGTACCGCCCAGAAAACCCCTATAACCCACGGCGATGCTTTCTCTGATAGAGTTTTTAGTGATGTGTTACGCATCATCCAATGACACAAAAACAACACAATTATAACCACACAAACTTTTATGACACTAAATGAGTCTAGAATCTTTAATCCATTAGGTTGCAAATAAAACATAGATTTTAGCAGTTGCCACGCCGTATCAAATGATCTAGCTCTAAAAAATACCCAAGTTATATTAACACAGGTAAAGGTGATGAATGCTAAAAAAATACCGTTCCATTTCGTGATTTTAAAAGGCAGATATTGCTTCTGTAATTTCTCTAAGATTAAATAAGCACCATGTAAGCCACCCCAAACCATAAAGGTCCATGCTGCACCATGCCAAAGGCCTCCTAACAACATAGTAAGCATCAAGGCTACATACATTCTTGTAATACCATAACGATTACCGCCTAATGGGATATACAGGTAATCTCGCAACCAGCTCGATAAAGATATGTGCCAACGCTTCCAGAAATCTGAAAAGCCAATAGAACCATAAGGATACCTAAAATTATCAGGCAAAGTAATACCCAACATTAAAGCTATACCAATGGCACAGGTAGAATACCCTGCAAAGTCAAAAAAGATCTGACCAGAAAACGCCAACGTTCCTGTCCATGCATCTACACCATGTAATAATTCAGAAAACCCAAACACATCATCGGCAACACCCGAAAGTAAGGTGTCTGCTAAAACCACTTTTTGAAAAACACCTATGGTGAGTAAAAAAACACCCCAAATAAATTGGTCAGACGTAGCTCTTTTTTCTTTATAAAATTGGGTCATTAAATCCTTTGCTCGTACAATAGGACCTGCTACTAATTGGGGAAAGAATGTTACATATAACGCGAAATCTAAAAATGTTTTAGCGGGTTTTGCCTTACGCTTGTAAATATCTATTGTGTAAGACATCGTTTGAAACGTATAAAACGATATACCCATAGGTAAAATAATGTCCATAGGTCTTGCTGTATAAGCAATACCGAAGCTATTTACTAAGGCAACAAAATTTTCTAAAACAAAATCCCTATATTTAAAAAAGCCCAAAAAGCCTAAATTAACAACTAGACTTAATAGCAACCATAATTTACGTCTACTTTGATCCTTAGCATTGGCAATTCGTTTTGAGGCTGTCCAATCGACTACCGTAGAAATCCATAGCAACAAAATTAAGGGTGGGTTCCATAACCCATAAAACACATAACTTGCTAATAGCAACATTCTTTTTTTACTGATCCAAGTAAAATATGTGGAATAATAGAAGCCTAATACAATGACCAAAAACACTATAAAACTTAAGGAATTAAATAACATAATTAGTTGGTTTGTGGGTTGATGATAGCCTTATCAGCTAGCATAAGTTTAGCCAATTCTGCAGTAAAAAAATGAGCGTCTTTTGCAGATAAATGCGACCATTCGGGGCATTTTAAATCTTTAAATTGGGGGTAATCTTCAAAATGATAAGCCATAACGTCTGACTGTTCTACTAAATCATCCCAATAATCTTGTCGTGGTAACATAAAGTTTTCGCCAGCTCTTACACCACCCGTTGAAGGACAGCGCATTAATATAAGATGGCCACCTCGCGCTTTAAAAGCCTTAACATCTTTTAGAAAAAAAGCCATGGTAGCCGCTTTATCTGGCGCTGGAGATGTTTTACCTATAAATTCCCAAACTTTAGTAATAGTATGTGCAAAAGCGGTGTCTGTTACTGTGCGGTCTGTCATTTGCAGATTTCGGTCTAGCGTAGTCATTCTACCAAATTTATAAAACGGTGGCATTCCTTCTGGGATTCTATTACCCACTTTTATCTGTTTTAATAAGGTCTTCAAATCTATATTATCATCTAACGCTTCTTCTCCTGCAGACATTAAGGCCAAATGTTGCTGCAAGGGTAAAGACAACTGATGATTAAGACGTTGCACATACGTTCGGTTTTTGTGATGGTCTACACGTGCTTGTGGCCATGCCCATGGCTGAGCTTTAGGATACGTGGTTGAAAAAAACAAGCCTGGGGCAACCCCTACAACTACGGTGCCTGAATAATTTGTGTTTGCGACAATATCATGAAACACCGGCAAAGGAGAGCTTCCTACATTGGCTAACTGTACGGGCCGTTTACCTGTTTCTTTTTCCCAAGTATCTAGCTGTATGCCATAGAGTGTTCGGGATGAGCCCAGAAACACAACAGCATCTCTATCTAAAGTATCTACCCTATCGCGTTGTATTGCCCAAAGTGCTTTATTGTCATCTATTGTAGGTATATAGCCTTGAGAACGCCAATACAATTCCCAACCCACCACACCAACCACAGCGGTTATAAAAGCTATGCAAAATGCTTTTTTTAAATTCATAGTGTACTAGTTATTTTATCGTCTTTTTTAAATACTACTAAACTCTTAATCATTCAAAGTGTTAAGCTAGTAATTATATGGTATCTTACCTATTATTATTTTGCTCATCGTACCTTTAGATAAAACACGTAACTTCGAGTTAATTTTTTGATTAAAACACACAACCAATTCTATTATACTTTAGGTATCCATTTGTTATGTTAAATACCAATCACTAACGGTTAGTTCTTGAAAAGTAGGCGATTTCTAAGCACTAAACTTTCGGGTAAACACAAACTTTGACACAAGCCAAAAGCCTTGAATTTAGTACTAATTCGCCTATTTTTTTTATATACATTTTACCAAACGTGTTTTTTAAATGAGCTAAATTAAACTTTTACAATTAAGGTAAATAGTTAAATCTTTCCTATTCTTTAAAATGATATTTGTGCACCTAAAACAATTCCCATGCTATTGGCATCTCTATCACTATGAGTGGTCCCAGGAGGGAATGGATCAAAGTCAGCACTTCCACTTATAAAATTTAATGGAGCAAAACCTTCAGTTCTGAATATTTCAACAAATAGTTTTGCTGATTTATTCATTAAGGCTTGATATCCTAAAACATACTGGTTTTGTCTTTCCCAGGGAGCCCCATTTGGCCCAGCTATAAAATTTGAAAATTCTCCAGAAAGTGTATGTTTGATTTTACCTACTTTATTTAAATCATATTTTGCACCAAGACTCAATGAACTAACTTTAGAAGCTTCAAATACATTTAATGGTGGTGTTGGATTAAAAGTACCTTCCCATTCATTAAAAGTTTTTGCAAATGAAGCCATTACAATAAGACGATTATTTACATCTAATGTACCGTACAAAGTGTACTCAGGATTGTTTTCTTCACAAGGTGTAAAATGAAAAACAGGAAAGCCTTGGCAATATGCACCTCCTTTTTTATATGATGCACCAGCTTTTAAATTTACTTTATCAGAAATAACTAATTTATAGTTTAAATCTGCAACAAGATTGTTAAGTTTTGAAGGCACAGCAGTTGCATCCCCAACAGGGACATGTAATGCTCTAAATTGAGCCCCCCCTTGAACAAACATAATTTTAGCATGAAGCCCTCCTTTATTATATCCAATCTGGGCACCGTAACCTAGACCTCCGAATGCATGCCACATAGTTGAATTAGTAAATGGGTTTACAGACCCCATTTGTCCGAACGGTGCATCCATTTTTCCCACAGCACCGTAAAATGGTGATTTATTTAAGTTTCCAAAAACTACAAACGCTTTCCTTAATTGAATTTGATTTCTATTTAGATTTGTAATTGTACCTGAGCCAAAACTTTGTTCAGGGTTATATAATAATTCAGCATAGGAAGTTAACCAACTATTAATGGTAGCTGTGACTGATAACTGAAAAGAATGAATCACGGCCTCACTTACATCTTTTCCAATCTGATTATTTGAAGTTGGATGCCTCATAAGATAACCAAATTTTGAGTCTGTATTAGAATGCTGGTAATCAACAATAGAAATTAATGAAGTACCAATAATTAAATTGTTATTTTTAATAAGCTCATTTTTCTTTGAATTGAGAAGTATTTCTACTTTTCTTAAATTTTGATTTTGATCTAGCATTTTGTAACTAAATTCAGGGTTGATTCCAATTCTTTTAATAGCGGTTGTGTCGATTTGAGCTAATGCGTAATTCCCTATCAGAAATAGGGTTATTAGGTAAAGTGTTTTTTTCATTTTTTAAAGTATTTTAGTTTTATTTGTTTGAGTTAATTTATGTTTGGTAACAACAGCATAAGCTTAATCTATTAATGGATCACCTCCAGGATCTGGTGGTCCGGATTGTGCTTGTGATAGTTGTGGGTTTAAGATCATAAATGTCCCTAATGCTGTTATACCAGCATATTTACCCATTTTCTGTATCGCTTCTTTTCGCGTTATGCTATTGGGGGTCTCTTCTTCTGTCATGGCTATGTCCTTTTAATTCTTAATGACTAACTTTTGCGTTTTGGTCTGCTGGTCATTTACAACCTTTATTACATACACACCATCACTAAGCTTTGAGGCGTCTATGCTATTTACACGGCGCGATACATCTAAGGCTTGGCTTAATACCAAACGGCCTTGTAAATCGTACAAGTAGACTTTAGACCGCCCGTATAACTGTCCTGCTATTACAACCGTTCTTAAACGACTTACGGTGTAGATCTGTAAGCCTCCTAAATCTGTAGTCCCTACACCTAAGGTCTGTGTCCCAAATCTTAGGTAATATCTCCCTATACCGCTTAAAGCTGTCGGCGGGGTGTAGTTATACGTTGTGGTATTAAGTAAGGTAAAAGTATTAGCTACTCTATCTTCTAAGTACACTTCTATACCTTGAGGCAGTTGCGTGGTTAAAGGGTCTAAACTAATACTTATACTTACCGTAGCATCAGTATTTACACCAAGGGGGACCTCTATATCTGTTAAACCGCTATACGGTAAACTTTGTATCGCCATAGGCAAACCGGTATTGGCTTCTACCAAATACGAAACTATGGAAAACTCTGGGGCAATACCACCATAAGTAGCAGCGTCATAGCCCACATCTAAACCTCTGGTAGTGCCTTCTATAAAGTATATAGACGTAGTCGCTGTATCTGTAGCACTGCTTAACTTAAGCCTTGCCAAAGCCACATCTAAGGGGCTTGTTCTGCCACTAATAAAATCATCGGCACTCCCTGTTCTTCGCATGGCTGTTGTAAAATCTACTAAACCACCCCCTACTTTTGACTTTACAAAAAAGGCTTGACCTGGCGCTATTAATTCGCTTATAGCAGGATCTGCTATCGTTGCAGCGTTCCAAACCGTCCAGCCATTTGAGGCATCTCCGTC
>DIAL01000161.1:2910-3277 GCA_002414705.1 Flavobacteriaceae bacterium UBA5079 | reverse complement strand
CCGCTTGGTAAGCCCCTTCGCTATTAAACTGCGTCTTGTTTAGATCAAAAAAGCTTCCAAAATCTAAATAAGACGGGTAGGGGTTACCTATAAGATTCCACGCATTACCTGCTGCCGCATCTGATAGTGGTAGGTCTAATACGTCTGTTGCACGTGCTAGACCTGTAAAGGCTAAGGTGCTACCATCTACTGTAGCAGCTCTATAACCTAGACCTGCTGTTAATGGTGTTGCGGCATTAGTGTCCGTATTATAATTTTCATAGGCTCCTGCAGTGGTATTATAGGGTGCAAAGGCGCGTATATTGCCTAAGAAGGCTAAATTAGCGTTGGCCGCTGCAAAGTCCCCAAACGCCTGGTCTACCAAGGG
>DIAL01000161.1:2439-2801 GCA_002414705.1 Flavobacteriaceae bacterium UBA5079 | reverse complement strand
AGGGTGCTGCTATTAAATCGTTAGTGCCTGTTGGCTGTGAATCAATTAATGCTGTGTAACGGTTATAGATTACTGTACCGTTTATAACACCATCTACAATTAAACTAGAAAATAAACTCGAGGTCGATGCTAAAGTAATAGACGTAGTCGCTGTTAGGGTAGCACCCGTACCTACTGTTACCGATGCCCCTGGTGCAATGCTTAAAGCATCAAAATTGGTGTCGCTTGCTAGGGTAACATCGCCCTGCTCTACTATAATCATATCACCAGATAATGACACGCCTGTAGGGTCTAATGGTAACCAACTGTTGTTGTAGGTGTAGGTGGTAATCTGTGGTACCCACTGCGCATATAAGATTACA
>DIAL01000161.1:0-2283 GCA_002414705.1 Flavobacteriaceae bacterium UBA5079 | reverse complement strand
CCCACTGCGCATATAAGATTACATCAGCACTACCCATGGTGTAAGCTGCTTGATCTGCATAGTCAGTACCAGTGCCATCATCTGCCGTATTCCAACCCACAAAGTCATTGGCGTCTAATGTAAAGGAGTTAGCAGTTAATGCTTCGGTAGCTCCTTCGGCAATCAACTGGTTAGCCATGGTACCTGTTCCGCCATTGGCGTTAAAAGAAACCGTATAGCTATCATCTTTCCCCTGAACATTGAAAGCATAGGCTCCTTCATCACAATCATCACTACTAATAGTTACCGTTGCTATTTTAACCCCTGAAGTAGTCGTAGTAAGCGTTACCGTAAACGTAGCAACATCACCCGCGGTAATGGTAGCCGGTAAGATGATATCTCCTAGTGTAAACGATGCCGCATCGGTGCCGCTTATAGCAATCGCAGATACGATCAAATCACTCGTGCCTGTGTTTTGAATGGTATAGGTCTTGGTACTTGGGGTGTTCAATACTACCGTTCCAAAATCAGTATCATCGGCTAGATCCGGTGTGTTATCTCCAGAGATAATAGCTAGGCCATTACCTTCTAGGTTTATTTCTGCATCTTCTCCTAAAAGAATGGAAACGGAATTTGAACTACTATTAGCCGTAGCAATATCTTGCTTGCCATCGCGGTTAAAATCGCCAACAGCTACTGAATATGGATTTGATCCGACAGCAATATCTGTGGAACCACTGAAACCTCCCTGCCCATCGCCCAAGCGGATGGAAACGGAATTTGAATTACCGTTAGCCGCAGCAAGATCTTGATGGCCATCACCGTCAAAATCGCCAACAGCTACTGAATAGGGACTAGTACCGACAGCAACATCAGTAGTACCACTGAAGCCTCCCTGCCCATCGCCCAAGCGGATGGAAACGGAACTTGAACCTGCATTAGCCGCAGCAATATCTTGCTTGCCATCGCCGTTAAAATCGCCAACAGCTACAGATTGTGGATTTGATCCGACAGCAATATCTGTGGCACCACTGAAGCCACCCTGCCCATCGCCCAAGCGGATGGAAACGGAATTTGAAATACTATTTGCCGCAGCAATATCTTGATGGCCATCGCCGTTAAAATCGCCAACAGCTACTGAACTTGGACTTGATCCGACAGTAATATTGGTAGTGCCACTGAAGCCACCCTGCCCATCGCCCAAGCGGATGGAAATGGTACTTGAAAGTAGATTTGCCACAGCAATATCTGGCGCACCATCGCCGTTAAAATCGCCAACAGCTACTGATACCGGCCTTGATCCGACAGCGACATTGGTAGTGCCGCTGAAGCCACCCTGCCCATCGCCCAAACGGATGGAAACTGAATTTGAGATACGATTTGCCGTAGCAATATCTTGCCAACCATCGCCGTTAAAATCACCAACAGCAACTGATACTGGTTTTGATCCAACAGCAATCTCTATGACACCACTGAAGCCACCCTGCTCATCACCCAATCGGATGGAAACTGAATTTGAGGTACGATTTGCCGCAGCAATATCTTGCCAACCATCGCCGTTAAAATCACCAACAGCTAAAGATTGTGGACTTGATCCGACAGCAACTTCTGGTGTCGTAGGGGCATAAAACTGCCCCTGACTGCAAAGGGTGTTGCCCACGGTGAGGGTAAAAGTTTTAGTAATGCCAAAACCTGCATCAACAGTCACGGCATAGGTACCTGCCGGATGGGCATTGGTAATGCTTACAACTCCAGTACTTTGATCAACTGCAAGCAATCCTTTGAAATCGGTTGTGGTATAGACGGTTACACTTGCGCCACCTATTGGTGCTGCATCAGGCGATACGGTAGCATTGCCTCCGGCAGTGGCTATGAAAGGATCGGAGTAATTACCCAGGGTAGGCGCTATGCTCGTTGCCTGAACGTTGAAAGCATAGCTTCCTTCATCGCAGTCATCATTAGTGATTGTGACCGTAGCTGTTTTTGTTCCAAAGCTGGTAGCAATAAAGTTTACATTAAAATGAACCTCGCTTCCAGCAGCTATAGTTGTCGGTAAGGGAATACCGCTAAGTGTAAATAAGGCCATATCAGCACCGCTTATTTCGATGCTATTAATGGTAAGAGGTCCTGTTCCTAAGTTTTGAATGGCATAGGTACGGTTAATAGTAATTCCATTGCCAAAATCGGTATGGTCTGCTGCAGCAATGCTGGTGTTGCCGTTTGGTATGGCAACCCCATTTCCAGTGAGATTTATTTCTGCTGCATCTGCAATCCCCAAACGGATGGAAACGGAATTTGAACCTG
>DIAL01000126.1:4890-5596 GCA_002414705.1 Flavobacteriaceae bacterium UBA5079 | reverse complement strand
AACATGAAGTACAATTTCCGAATGTAAAAACTTGGCGGCTTCAGCTGAATCTTTTACTTTGGTAGCACTACGTTTTAACATTTCAGTTTCAAACGCTGTTAATACACTTTTTCTAATTCCCACTTTTTGCCAAGCGGTAAGTGGTCTACATCCTTTAAAAATTCCACGAGCTAATGCAAGCGCATCTAATAAAGCTTGATTGGCACCTTGACCTTTAAATGGACTCATTGGGTGAGCTGCATCACCAATTAGTGTTACTGGTCCAACATTTTCTAGCAGTTTGGCATTTAGTAATTCTCTATCATAAACAGGATAACCCGTTACTTGAGATTCTTTTGTTGCAGTTAAAATTTGAGGAATGGGATGGTGCCACTGGGTTATTTGGCAAGCTTTTTCTTTAAGTGCTTGGCTTCCTTTAGCGCTTAATGCTTTGGCTTCCTTTTCTGGTATTGGGAAACTAAGTTGCCACATCACAGAGTTTGACGCATACGGCATTATGTATATACGCTCATGACCGTTAGCCGTTTGAAATACTGTAGCCGAATCCAGTAAGGGACTATCAATACCTTTAAGATCTTCCAAAAGGCAAATACCTAATATAACCATACAGTTTAAGTAACGTAAAGGCGAAATTTCATCACCAATAACCAACTGTCTAACAGAGCTACGAATGCCATCTGCTCCAACAACCAAATCTGCTTTGGCG
>DIAL01000126.1:1084-4725 GCA_002414705.1 Flavobacteriaceae bacterium UBA5079 | reverse complement strand
TATTTCTCCATTTACTTGAAAGCTTAAATTAACATCTTCGTTTTTATTCACTTTAAAATCTACTAACTGATGGTTCCATTTAACCACATCCTGACCACCTAATTCTTCTAGCAATGCTAAGCGTAAAGCCTGTCTGGCAATATGAACATTTCTGCGTTTTTGTGTTGTTTTCTTATTGGAAGGCACCCATTTTCTAATTCCCCATTCTCCAATAATGGTTCCATTTGTAGTATGAACAACGTGTCGTGTGGAAATTACACCTTCTTTTAATGGAACAATACCTAATCCTTCAATAGCATTACTGGCTTGCTGTAAAGTAAGCCCGTAACCTTGAGATCTTGAATTAAAACTACTATCACGTTCGTATAGTGTAAAAGGAATTCCGCGATGCAAACACGCAACGGCAAGAGCTACACCTCCAATGCCACCTCCAATAATGGCAATATGAGGATAGTTTTCTGCATCAGTTACAGGATGACTAGTTCCGGAAATTAGACCAGACCCATTACAATATAAACACGACGATAGGTGACCTTTTGGACGAATAGGAGCTTTACCGACACCCTTGGTTTTTTCAAATTCAGCTAATTCTCTGTGGTATTGCAGTCGTACCTTTTTACGCAGTCTCTGCCTTTTTTTTCCACTTCCATAGCATTTTGGGCATATAGTCCAGATTACTTCTTTCTTTTCTTCCGAGTTCACCTACTTTTAATTTAATGTGTTTTTTAGTATTATAAATATGTTATTTCAGATTTATTTTTTCAAGTTAAGTGACAATTTTTAATTTTCTGTTTACAATACCACAAAGTAATTATGGAGCATGTTTTAACTATTTTGTAGCTCTTTCTAGTCTATCGTTAATGGATTTGCCTAAACCAAAATTTGGAAATCTTTGAGCAACTATCATATTCAAATTTAAACCGTCTAGTCTGTGAAGTGCACTGTATAATTTAGATGCAGCTTCTTTTAAATCTCCAGATCTTGATAAAATTTCGATATGTTTTATGTTTTCGGCATTCAAATTTTCCGAAAGCACAATAACACCAATTGCTTTGTTTGTGTGTCTTTCCAGAAACTCTTCCAGATTGTCTACAAGGTATGTTTTTGTTTTTGGTGCATAGTGTTTTGCTAACATACCTGGTGCATTTGGTGCTTTTTCTTCTTTGTTTTTAACAGTAATTTTTCCAACAACATTTTCAATATCTTCTATAGCAATAGCGCCTAGCCTATATAATATAGGTTCATTTTTTTCAAATCCTATAATAGTAGACTCTAATCCATTTTGACATTCGCCACCATCAAGTACCATTTGTATGGAATTTTTAAAATAGTATTCAACATGTAATGCATTGGTTGGACTAATTCGATTAAACGGATTTGCACTAGGAGCTGCTAATGGAAATGATAATTTTTTTAATAACTCTAAAGTGACAGGATGATTTGGAATTCTGACAGCCACAGTGTCTTTGCCTGCTGTTATAACATCAGGAATATTAGCTTTTTTCTTTAAGACTAAGGTTAATGATCCAGGCCAAAAAGCATTTGCAAGCATTTGGGCTTTAGGAGGAACGTGGCTAACTATTTCTTCTAATTGTTTAATGGTGTGTAGGTGGACAATTAAAGGGTTAAATAAAGGCCGTTGTTTAACTTCAAATATTTTACGAATAGCTTTCTCACTATAAATATTTCCTGCCAATCCGTAAACAGTTTCTGTAGGTATTGCTACTACATCTTCATTGTTTAAGATGTCAACTGCTTTGTTAATATTTTTTGAAATTATAGTCATAATTGAGGTTAGTTATTTATTTATAAAATCGATAGACATCCCAAAGCTATTTTCGCTAAATGTACCCTCGTTATAGATTAAATTTCCATTTACAAATGTTTGTTTAATAGCTGTTTGAAACGTCGTGCCTTCCAATGGAGACCATCCGCATTTATACAAAAGGTTCTCTTTATTTACTGTCCATGAGCAATTTAAATCCACCAAGGTTAAGTCTGCATAATACCCTTCTCTAATAAATCCTCTTTTTTTCATGCCGTAAAGAATGGCTGGATTGTGACACATTTTTTCTGCTATTTTCTCTAATGAAATATGGCCTTGTTTATAAAACTCTAGCATACAATTAAGCGTGTGCTGCACCATTGGAGCTCCAGACATGGATTTAAAATAGGGTTGTTGTTTTTCTTCTATTGTATGTGGAGCATGATCTGTAGTGATAATATCTATTTTATCATCAAGTAGAGCCTGTAACAGGCCTTGTTTGTCTTGTTCTGTTTTTATAGCAGGATTCCATTTAATGAGCATTCCTAGACGTTCATAGTCTATGTCTGAAAACCATAAGTGATGAACCGAAACTTCGGTCGTTATTTTTTTTTCCTGTAACGGAATATCATTTTCAAAAAGATGGGTTTCAGCTTCAGATGTTAAATGAAGAATATGTAACCTAGCGTTATGCTTTCTGGCTAAAGAAATTGCTCGTTTTGTTGCTTCATAACAACCTTCTGTACTTCTTATAATAGGATGATATTTGGCAGGAATATTCTCTCCAAATTTCTCTCTAAAGGCCTGTTCATTAGCCTCAACAACTTCTTCTTTTTCGGAATGAATAGCAATTATAGATTTGCAGTTAGCAAATAATTTTTCCATTTTTTCAGGACTGTCTGCCAGAAGGTTACCTTTTTTTGTAAAGTATAAGCCGTCATCTGAAATGCCAATAAATTGGCTAGTGTCCATTTTAATTACTTCATCAATATTGTCTCCATTTACACCAAGAAAGAATGAATAGTTTGCTAAAGATTTTTTTGAAGCAATCTCATATTTTTCATTTAAACTTTCAACGTTTAAAATATTTGGAACTGTATTCGGCATATCAATAAACGAGGTTACTCCACCTGCAATGGCAGCCTTACTTTCAGAATATAAATCGCCTTTGTGTGTCAGTCCTGGGTCTCTAAAATGAACTTGGCCGTCAATAATTCCCGGAAATAGATGTTTACCTGTTCCGTCAATTACCTTATAATTTGGTTTAGTTGCAATATTTCCAATTTGATGAATATTACCATTGGAGATTAGTACATCTGAAATAAATAATTCCCCTTCATTTACAATAGTTGAGTTCTTAATTAAAATATTCTGATTCATGGTTTAAGTAATAATACACGGCTTGAGTTAGCCTTGTAATAAAACCACAAAATTAAGGTATATAAATTAGAAATAACAAAAGAGGTGATTAAGGTTAATATTGTTATTCTTTAGCATATTGGTTAATTCGTTATTAGAAAGTTTCAATTTTATGTTTGTCTTTTTTATAAATTCAATCTGTTATTCTTTTACTTTGAATATAGATTGTAACTTATTTAAGCTTTTGGATGCGTTTCAAAACCCGTTAGAACTAAACAATTAATTGTATACAACTAATTTAGTATTTTAATAAGACTACTAAATTAAGGCTTATAAATAATTAAACACAAAAGCAAGTAACAAGGCTCATTTAAAAGGTGAACCTGACTTTGGTGACGTTAGTGTTTATTTATTTAAACCAGTCGCTACAATCCCAATTTAACTCTTTTTCTACTTGATGAATATCATTTTTAAATATCTGTATCAAGTATTTTTTGTCTTCTTCCGATATTTCAGA
>DIAL01000126.1:0-948 GCA_002414705.1 Flavobacteriaceae bacterium UBA5079 | reverse complement strand
AATGTTTTTTCCTTTTATGTACAGTTTTATATTTAAAGGTGAACTTATTCGCATCAACACCTAAAAAACCAAAAATATTGTTAAGTGTTTTTTCTTGATTTGCAGTGTAATCTTCATATTTAATAAACATTAATTGATTGTCAGGAAAATAGTCTTTATATCGTTTTATTTGGTCAGAATATAATCCTCTATCAATATATGAATATATTCGGTTTTGAAGAGGTAATGATTTTTTTATTCTTTCTGATTCAATTCTTATTGCGCTACTAAAAGTTTCATTTTCAGAATTATTATCAAACTCCATATTCCAATGTGAAAATGCTCTCGTTATTGGATTTCGAAGTATAAAAATCAATTTTATATTTGGGTTGTAATCATATATTCTTTTACAGCTTGGTTTCCAATAAAGATATTTTGGAGTAATCTCGCCATAAATTTTTTTATTTTTTAGTAAGTCAAAAAACATATGATATTTACTGTAGTTAATATTTGTTCCAGAGAAAGCATCTTCATTGTCAAAAAAATGCACCTCCTTTTCTTTTGCCATCCCAATTTGAGGGTGTTTTCGCAAATAGTGATCTAAAGCTGTTGTGCCTCCTTTTTGAGTTCCTCCAACTATAAAGTCTATTCTTCTGTTTTTAGAGAAAAGTAGAAGAGTAAGTTGTGTTTTTTCTTTTACAAGACGTTTATATTTATTTAATACTATGATCATTATTTTCCAGTTTTAATTAATTGTCTAGTAACTCTACCATAATTTTAATTACACAACTAAATTACATCACATAATTAGTTTTAGACAATTATACATAACTAATTATTTGTCTTTATTTTTAAGAAATGTTTGAAAAATGCTGTGAATTGTTTTTAGAAGCACTAAAATGATATGATATAAGTGCTTTAATTATTCATATAACTTCAATGTTTCTGTAGCCTTATTTCAGGACGGGT
>DIAL01000040.1:2774-2971 GCA_002414705.1 Flavobacteriaceae bacterium UBA5079 | reverse complement strand
GCGGGATCAAAACCCAATGTATAGTTGGTTCCAAAAATATCATTATCTATAGTACCTGGAATTCCAATTACAGGAAAATTAAATTCATCATTAAATACTAATCCACCAGTAAATGTACCATCACCTCCAATTAAAACAAGCGCATCTATTTCAGCATTTATAAGTTGTTGGTGCGCTTTTTTTCGACCTTCTTTATT
>DIAL01000040.1:0-2637 GCA_002414705.1 Flavobacteriaceae bacterium UBA5079 | reverse complement strand
TTTTTTCGACCTTCTTTAGTCATAAACTCTTTGGACCTTGCCGATTTTAACATCGTGCCTCCAGTATGAATAATATTATTGACGCTTCGTGCTGAAAGTATTTTAAAATCGCCTTCAATAAGTCCCTCATAACCTCTATAAATACCTATACATTCTATTTCATGATAAGCACAAGTTCTAACAACAGAACGGATGGCTGCATTCATTCCAGGAGAATCTCCTCCAGAGGTTAAAACACCTATTTTTTTAATATTTTTTGACATGATTTTTCACTTAATTACGTAAAGCTAGTAAAGAAAAACGATATAATACAAGCTATTAGTATTAAAATAGTTGAAGACACAAAACTCAAACGTTTTCGTTAATAACTATTTTTTTTTTGATATATATTTATGAATAGAACGGAGAACTTAAAGACTAAAATTCCTGTTAATCCTTTTTCTTAAATCCAATAAATTCAGGGATATTTTTATCATTGGCTTCGGCTTCTTCAGCCTCTTTAGCTTTCTGCTCTTCGTATTCATGTTTGCCTTTAAAAATAATTTGAATTAGTTCACCAAATGTATCAAAATCCACATTCCAGGCAATACCAACTCCTTGCGTATATCCAATTTCTTCTCCGAAATTTCGGATGCTATTTTCACGGTTGAATACTTTAGCTGTAAGCGTGCCTTCATCATTTAATAAAAAGTCAATTTGCACATCACCCGCAATTACGGTTTCACTAACACCACCAACTGGAACACCTACTTTTCCATTAATTAAAATACGGTCGCTAATATTAGTTTGTAGCGTGACACCTAACCTATCATCTGTTTGATAATCTGGTGTATTTTCTCCAGCTTCAAAGTTTAAACCAATATTTACTTTATTATCACTTGTAGAAAAGAAACCATTTATAATACCGTTTAAACGTTCTGTAATAGTTCCCGTTACATTTACATCATTCAGTCTGTTGGAAAAAGCGCCTGTTGCTAATAAATATAAGGCTTGGTTATCTCTGTCTTCTTTAGAATCTAATCGGTAATTCAATTCAGATTTTACAGTGGAACTCACATTGGGAAATTCAAAATTAAACTCGATATCTGGTTTTTCCAATGGACCACTTAAACTTGTTAAAACATAAACTGGTATACTTCTATTAATAGGGTTATCTAATAATGGCGAAGGATTTGCTTGTGTTTTATAAATTGCATTTATTTCCATTTGCGCATTAAACGGGTCGCCTTCCCATGCCAATGTTCCTCCTGGCTCTACAATAAATTTCTTTTGAACTATGCCACCATACATAAAGTTATAGACACCATTAAATACCGAGAAATCGCCATAAATATTGAATTTACCATTGGTGTTTATATCTATTAACAAACCTCCAACACCACTTCCTTTTATGGTACTACCTGAAACTTCATCGATAACAATTTCTATTTCTGCATCTTGGGTAATATCTAATTCAAAGTCGAGTTCTAAGCCTGAAATGTTTTGTGTTTGGACTTGTTTACCTAATGATTTAGCGCGTTTTTCTTCGGGTGTTAAAAAATGAATAAAGGAATTATCGCCAAAAGTTTCAGAATCTGTTAGCGGAATAACAAATACGGTTCCTGGCTTTGTTTCTCCAATAACACTAATAACTAAATCATCTGTTGGACCTTTTATACTGGCTAATCCACCAATAAATCCTGTTCCGTAGTAGGGAGCGTCTTCAGTTTCTTCTTGGGTATCTAAAACCAATAAGCGTTCGGTATTAATGTCTAAATATAAACTCCAATCGCCAAAATTAACATGACTAATGGAACCATCTAAAGTAGCTTTTGAATTGTATTTTGTATCGGTTAGGCGAATGTTATTAAAAATAAAACTCTGATTATCTAGTGTTACGGATGATTTATTTGCAAATTCAAAATCGATATTTAAATACGGAACAGTTAAACCGGAATTGTCCAACCGTAAATCGCCATTCATTTCTGGCTTATTCAAACTTCCTTCTACTTTTACAATACCAGATACTTCACCTCTAATATTAGTTAATATTCCAGATAAAAACGGATTTAAAGGCGACAGATTAAAGTTGTTGAAATTCAAATTCACATCAATTGTTGATATATTAGATGCCACATCAATAATACCAATTGCTGAAAAGGATTCAGATGTATAGTCCTTTATTTTAGCATTTACAGAATAGTTTGTTAAAGACGTATTACCTTTTATTTCCGCATCAAAAGAACCGAGAACTAAACTATTTACCTCCAAATCGTCTATTGTAATGTTAGAAGTGGGTAAATATTGTCCATTTTGCTGAAATAAATCTAGTTTTCCGTTTACATTTCCACGCAAATCCAAACTATCAATAGCTGGAGTAATATGTGCTAAATTTACATCTTTGAAATTCAATTTTATATCCTTGTATGTAGAATCACGTAATTCGCCAAAAAGCTTTATCTGTTCACTATTATGGCTTAATAGGAATGAATCAATTTTAATATTTTTAAATTTATTATCAAAAACAAGTCTATTCTTCCTATTTCTATTTTCATTTAAAATCCACGTATTTCCTTTGAAAGTCACATCAGACTTACTGAAACCAATAACGGATTTATTCTCATTATTAATGGTGTGATAAAAACTTAAAAATATTAA
>DIAL01000061.1:979-3465 GCA_002414705.1 Flavobacteriaceae bacterium UBA5079 | reverse complement strand
CCAGAAGAGCTTTTAATAGGCTCTGACCAACAGCTGCGCATGCCATAAGGAAGTGCAACGTGCTTTAGTTCAGTCCACTTAGGATCGGTTTCAATATTTTCGACAAGTACACGTTTTCCGGTATAAGTAGAGGTACCACAGGATCCAACTTCTGGGCCATACTCAAGACCATGTACAGCTTTGCAATAAGATTTTGGTAAGCTAGGTGCCCCCGCATGAAGCAGCTTCCCCTTATCTAATTCAAGCATTGAACAGCGCAAACCTGAGTGTCGTTCTTCATACATTAATGCGATTTCATCATAGATTGTAGATGCAGGCTTACCCTGAGCAATTAACTCAAGAATTTTTGTGTTTCTATCATTGAAGAATTCTGATTTTTTTTGCTGTGTTATATCAACATGGGTGCCAACTAAACGTACTGTCTCATTATTTTCACCGCGTGTTACTTTAAATGCTCGAGATCGTATAAAAACATCATGTCCTGCTTTATGGCGCATTCGCATTTCAACTTCAAAGGAATCTACTTCCCCAGATAAGAATTTTTTAACATCCTCAAGCACAAAGCCTTTATCATCAGTATGGACCATTGCATCCCAGGTTTTTAAAGAGTTTTCAAGCTCATGTTCGCAATACCCCAGCATACTTTTCCAACGAGGTGAGTAATAAACATCATCTGTTGCTAAATCCCAATCCCACAGACCATCGGACGCACCGCGCATAGCCAGTGCAAAACGCTCTTCACTATTTAGAAGTTCAGCGGTACGAACATCCTTACTTAAATGTGCTGCGGCAAGTTCAGAACGTAATTGCTCAATCTCTTTTTGTAGCTGTGTTTCTTTGATCGTTATTTCTGTCATATATCCTCAAATCACTACACCAAATAATACAAACTGCTAGAGTTTTATTATTTGTAAAGCCTAACTAGGAAAAATGACATTCCTTCACATATTTAAACTAGCAAACAACGTTAAATACACAAAGCTGTATATTTGTGGTCAGAGCTGTTTATATTCGTTAAGGAATACGCATATTACTTTCATTAACATTATTAATCATAGATGATTTTTGCTAGTTTGCTGATTTTACTATCTAACTCTGCAACGGTTATAACCGAGAGTGCCAACCTTAAATTAGTCATAGGAAAACGTAGCTAAATTGAATGTTTAGCTTTAGCTCTGTTAATCGCTGATGACTTTAATTTTATCGCTACCGAGTCAAAAAATCACTATACAAACGTGACTTATTGTTTTAAAAATAAGTCACCTAGACGAGTAAATTAGTAATAAATGAACATACCAAAAGTTGAATTCAGCCCCAAAACTCACAAAAATATTGGGATAGAAATCATTGAGTTATCTGATATATATAAGCGGTCTACTGATGAAACTGAAAATTTTATTACACAACCACATCGAATAAAATTTCACAATTTATTGTACATCACACAAGGTAGCGGAACACACTTCATTGATTTTAATACCTATACTATTCAAGCTGGCAGTGTCGTTTTTATTAATAAAAATCAAGTCCACGCGTTTGACTTAGTCAATCAACCACAAGGTAAGCTGATTATTTTTACGGATGAATTCCTTGATACTATCTTTACCACGATTAAAACGCCTTTAGCTGCTCACAACTATCTACTTACCTCCTACTCACCGACCCTGACATTAACAAAGGAAATAAGAAAAACTTGCGACGTATTGCTCACAGAGATTGAGAAAGAGTATCAAATAACAGACCCAAATTTGAATTTCTTAAATTTAATATTTTCGGCGCTATTAACCAAATTTACTAGTCAGCGCACACGATCTTATGAGCAATATTTGAGTGAATCTCGTACGGAAAAATTTATGAGATTCATTAAATTACTTGAAGGAAATTATACTAACTCACGCGATGCAAAAATATATGCTGACATGCTGCATATGACTTATAAGTCGCTTAATCAAATATGTAAGCTAGCAACAAAACAAACAACAAAGCAGTTGATAGATGCATATATTATTTTAGAAGCTAAGCGAAAACTCTCAATTGAAAACATCCGCGTTCAGCAACTTGCTGACGAATTAGGCTTTGATGAGGTTACTAATTTCGTCAAGTACTTCAAAAAGAATACCCTTATTACTCCTTCACAATTCAAAAAATCGATGAAAGGTTAGATATTTACCATTTTTTCGCATTCATTCACCTGAATACTGACTAAGCAACCACATATAATTTCCTCATCTTATTTAGAAGGAAATAACGATGAAAAAAAGCTTTTTAACAACTGTCGTAGTAGGAGTGCTAGCCATTACTGCCTGTAACGCTACCCCTGTGAATTCGGAGATAAAAATGAATATATCAAATGAAGATAAAGCCATTGCTTTACTTAATAGCATTGAAACCGGTGATCAAACCGCTATTGGTTATGTCAACCCAGTAAAATATACACAGCACAACTTGGCAGTAGGCGACGGCTTGTCTGGCTTTGGTGCTGTTTT
>DIAL01000061.1:485-854 GCA_002414705.1 Flavobacteriaceae bacterium UBA5079 | reverse complement strand
TTGGTGCTGTTTTACAAGCCTTACCTAAAAATAGTGCTAAGGTAAATGTAGCGCGTTCATTTACTGATGGGGAATATGTATTTACTCACACAGATTACGATTTTTTTGGCCCCAAAATTGGCTTTGATCTGTTTAGATTTGAAGGCGGCTTGATTGTTGAACACTGGGATAATTTAGACGAAAAATCAGCAACCCTAAATCCAAGCGGCCGTAGCCAAATAGATGGCCCGACAACAGTTGAAGATTTAGATAAGACAGATGAAAACAAAGTATTAGTGGCAAAGTTTGTTGATACCATATTAGTTAACGGTCAATTTGACCAGTTAAGCGCGTTCTTTGAGGGTGATTTTTACCATCAACATAATACGT
>DIAL01000061.1:0-372 GCA_002414705.1 Flavobacteriaceae bacterium UBA5079 | reverse complement strand
ATCAACATAATACGGCAATCGCTGACGGTTTATCGGGATTAGGTCAAGCACTGGAAGCAATGGCTAACAATGGTATTAAAATGATTTATACCAAGAACCATAAAGTGCTAGGTGAAGGTAACTTTGTATTAAGTATAAGTGAAGGTACTTTTGCCAATAAGCCTACTTCATTCTACGATTTATTCCGTGTTGAAAATGGAAAAATTGTTGAGCACTGGGATGTAATGGAAACCATTGTTCCAAAAGAACAATGGAAAAACACAAACGGTAAATTCGGCAATTTATAATTAATTTTCTTATAATATTAAAGAGAAATATCGTGCACTTGAACACGATATTTTTCTTTATCTCTTTATTTCTTTATTTCTTTAT
>DIAL01000017.1:22800-23027 GCA_002414705.1 Flavobacteriaceae bacterium UBA5079 | reverse complement strand
TCGGCATCTGCTTCTGCTACCAATGGTGTAATGGCTGTAGAAAAACCAATTCCGAGAGACATGGCAATAAACATAAAACTATTTCCAAGTGAAACAGCAGCAAGTTCAGCAGTTCCCAATTGCCCAACCATAATATTATCTACAAAACTAACAAAAGTATGTCCCAACATACCCAACATAACAGGAGCTGCTAGTTGCCAATTGTATTTAAATTCTTTTGTGTAGTT
>DIAL01000017.1:16597-22634 GCA_002414705.1 Flavobacteriaceae bacterium UBA5079 | reverse complement strand
TTTTTTTTTCAGTTGTCAAAGGTAAGTCAAACTATACAATATGTCTGTTCGTTTTGAAGTTTTCACCAAAAAAAATTAAAACCCTAATTTACAAATGTTTAAATCAAATAATTGTTAATAAGTTACCATATGTTAATTTTATTGAAATCGAAAAAACTTTTAATTTTACTCCTGTAATTATACCATGTAATTCACTGGTTTAATTCAATTTAACGACATCGTTTAGCTTTTTATTTTAGAGGGATTTAAAAATGTTATTGCTAAAATGTTTCAAACAAAAAGGAGACACTTGTCTCCTTTTTGTTATTTATAATAATACTGTTATAAACATCTTGGTTTAAATTACATGTCAACCAAACCAGTGTTATTACAATCTATATTAACATTTTCATTTTATAACAACAATAGTTAATTTAATCTGTTGTGGAAGTTTAATAGTTTTACTACTATAGGAAAGAAACACTTGTTTTTGCTTGTTGAAATTCCTCAAGAATATCCTTCACAATCTCTGCAACGGGTTTTATGTCGTGAATAAGACCAGCTATCTGACCAATTTCTAACTCGCCTTCTTCCAAGTCGCCCTCAAACATACCACGTTTAGCACGAGCACGACCTAACAATTCTTTTAACTGCTCCGGAGTTGGAGAGGATTTGTACAGTTCCTGAATGTCATTATAGAATTTATTTTTCACCAAACGTACTGGAGCTAATTCTTTTAAAGTTAATTGCGTGTCGCCTTCTTTTACATCTACAACCACTTGTTTAAAAGCTTGATGAGCTGAACTTTCTAAACTAGCCACAAAACGACTGCCAACTTGTATGGCATCTGCACCTAAAATCATGGTGGCCAACATAGCTTTTCCTGTAGCAATACCTCCAGCAGCAATTAACGGAATCGTTAACTGTTCTGTTACCATGGGTATTAATGTAAGTGTCGTTGTTTCATCACGTCCATTGTGTCCACCAGCTTCAAAACCTTCTGCTACAACAGCATCAACTCCTGCTTCTTGTGCTTTTAGTGCAAATTTTACACTACTTACCACATGAACCACAATTATTCCACGTTCTTGTAACCAGCTCGTCCACGTTTTAGGATTTCCAGCGGACGTAAAAACAATTTTTACATCTTCTTCCACTATAATATTCATAATTTCTTCGACATTTGGATATAACATGGGCACGTTAACACCAAAAGGTTTATTGGTAGCTTTTTTACATTTCTGAATATGTTCACGCAATACATCAGGATACATACTTCCTGCACCAATTAAACCTAAAATTCCAGCATTACTAGCAGCGGAAGCTAATTTCCAACCGGAATTCCAAATCATTCCTGCTTGTATAATTGGGTATTGAATATTAAAAAGTTGGGTGATTTTATTCGTCATCATAACTTGGAATTTAAAAAGGAAATATACTAAATACTAAAAAAGTTGACAATTTAAGATCATTAAATTTATTATGAAATAACACCCGAACCAATAAGCTCATCATTAATATACCAAGCTGCAAACTGCCCTTCTGCAATGGCTGATTGTGGATTTGAAAACTCAATATACAAACCAGATTCTATACGATATAAAGTAGCTTTTTCCAATGGTTGCCTATAACGAATTCGTGCTAAAACATCTAGATTTTCACCAATAGATAATGCTAAATCCTCGCGAACCCAATGTAGATCGTCATCTGTAATAAATAAAGCTGATTTATAAAGTCCTGGATGAACTTTTCCTTGACCTGTGTAAATTACATTCTCTTTAACATCTGTATCAATAACAAATAAAGGTTCCACAGTACCACCTACTGCCAAGCCTTTTCGTTGACCTTTGGTATAAAAATGAGCGCCTTGATGTTTCCCAACTATTTTTCCATCGGAAACATTATAGTTTGCTTTTCTTGATAAATATGCTAATTCAGACTCTTTCGAATCAAAAATAGGTCTTATATCTTCATAATCAGAATATGTACTAGGGATTTCAACAATAACACCTTCTTTAGGCTTTAATTGCTGCTGAAGAAATTCTGGCAAACGAACTTTACCAATAAAGCATAAACCTTGAGAGTCCTTTTTATCGGCTGTTATTAAATCCAATTTAGATGCTATTTCGCGAACTTCAGGTTTGGTTAATTCCCCAATAGGGAATAATGATTTTGCCAATTGTGCTTGAGATAATTGACATAAGAAATATGATTGATCTTTGTTTCCATCTACACCTGCTAATAATTGATGTATGGTTTCACCTTCTTTTTCAAAAGATGTTTTTCTACAATAATGTCCTGTTGCAACGAAATCGGCTCCTAAATCTAAAGCTATTTTCATAAACACATCAAACTTTATTTCTCGATTACAAAGCACATCAGGATTTGGTGTTCTACCACTTTCATACTCCTTAAACATATAATCAACAATTCGTTCCTTATATTGTTCACTTAAATCTACAGTTTGAAATGGTATTCCTAACTTATCAGCAACTAACATAGCATCATTACTATCGTCTAACCAAGGACATTCATCAGAAATAGTTACCGAATCATCATGCCAATTTTTCATAAACAATCCAATAACATCAAAGCCTTGCTCCTTTAAAATGTAAGCAGCCACACTGGAATCTACACCTCCAGACAATCCAACTATAACGCGTTTTTTATTTTCCATAATTGGATGCAAAGATAAGTCAAATCAACGAATAATAGAAGTTTTTACATGGCAGTGATTACATGTTAAACATAGTTTTGTTTAATTTTTTGTTAAATTTATTAAACATTGTTTGGTTTATTGTTTAATGTTTTTGTATATTTGGTAAACAAACAAAAAAAATCAAATAAAATGAAAACATTAACAGCTCTTAAAAGATTTTCTGCTAGTTTACTAGTAGTATTCTTCGTCGCATCATGTAGTAGTGATGACGACAACAACGTAACAACACCAACGCCACAGCAAAATAACATTGTTGATTTAGCGTTAGCAACTCCAGAATTAAGTTCATTAGTAGCAGCATTACAGGCTGCAGACGGTGATTTAGTTTCAGTTTTACAAGGACCAGGTCCTTTTACAGTATTAGCACCAGACAATGATGCTTTTGCTGCTTTTTTATCTGCAAACAACTTTGCTTCATTAAGTGATGTACCAACTGATGTATTATCACAAGTATTATTAAATCATGTAATTTCAGGAACAGTTTCTTCTTCAGCTTTGGTTAGTCAAGGTTCTGGTTACGCTTCTACAAATGCAACTGGTGCAGGTGGAGCAAGCATGAGTTTATTTTTTAACACAGCAAACAATGACGTACGTTTTAACAATGTATCATCTGTTTCAACTGCTGACATTTCTGCATCAAATGGTGTAATTCATATTGTTGATGCCGTTATTGGCCTACCAGATGTGGTTGATCACGCACTTGCAAACCCTGGTTTTAGTAATTTAGTAGCTGCTTTGGGTGCTGCAGATGGCGATTTAGTATCTGTATTACAAGGTGCTGGACCATTTACAGTTTTAGCTCCTGGCGATATGGCTATTACAGATTTCTTAACAGACAATGGTTTTGCTGGATTAGGTGATGTACCAACAGATGTTTTATCCCAAGTACTATTGAATCACGTGTTGAGTGGTGCTACATTCTCTACTGATTTAATAGATGCTATTGCAGGATACACTAATACTAGCGCGACTGGCGCTGGTGACAACGTAATGAGTTTATATTTTAACACAAGTGATGGTGTTACTTTTAACGGTATTTCAACAGTTGTGGCTGCTGATGTTGTTGGAACAAATGGTGTTATTCATGCTGTAGATGCAGTAATTGGTATCCCAACTGTAGTTACTTTTGCTTTAGCGGATCCAAATTTTTCAACGCTTGTAACTGCCTTAACAGATTTAACTCCAATGACAGATTTCGCAGGTATACTTTCAAGAACTGAAGGTGGTAATGCTGATGGTATCGATCCAAGCTTTACAGTATTTGCTCCAACTAACGCAGCTTTTGATGCTTTAGCAGCAATACCTGCAGAACCAGTTTTGACTCAAGTATTATTATATCATGTTGTTGGTGGTGCTAACATTGCATCTGGTGATTTAAACAATCCTGGAAACACAACCGCAACATCTTTACAAGGTGGTACATTTACAGTTAGCCTTCCAGGAACTGGTGGTAATATAGCTGACATTACTGATGGTTCTGGCGCAACAGATATTGGAGTTGTAGGTGTAAATGTTCAAGCTGGAAATGGTGTTATTCACGTACTTAACAAAGTGATGTTACCAAATTAATTATTACCAAATTACAGGCTCAAAACAAAGTGTGGTCGTACACGAAGTTCAAGGTGGTACAACCTTAACTGATGCAAACGGCAGAGTAAGCAACATAATTGCTGTTGATGTAGAAGCTTCCAATGGCGTTATACATGCTACGATAAGGTTGTTTTACCACCTTTTTAAAAGAGTCAATATTTAAATTGCTATGAAAAAGTTAAGGCTATTCTTTAATTAGAATAGCCTTATTTTTTTGTACTAAACCGATACTGCATGGATTCCAAAATAATATCAAATTAAATAGATGTGTCTATTTTTTTAGTTTAAAAATTTATATATTGTGCTTCTTATGTTTAGGTATTCCCCATTTTGATTGATTAATAGCTAAAGATTTAAAATGTATACCTAAAAGTAAAGCTCCTTAAGAAATTAAGGAGCTTTTATATTTTGAGTAACTATATTTTAGTTTGACTTTTTATATGGATTATTACTTTTAGGTGTAAAATTCTTTTCTTCTTTTAGGGTACCTTTTTCATAATATTTCCAAATACCGTGCTTCTGATCATTTTTATAAAAACCTTCAACTAATAGGTTTCCAGCTTCATCATAAAACTTGGCTTCACCATGTAAATTTCCCATTTTATAATGATGCTCCTTAATTACAGTTCCGTTTTCAGCATATCCTAATGTTTTACCGTGAAGCATTCCGTTTTCGTAAAGAGATTTTTCAGCAACTTGTCCGCTTAAATAATAAATATTTCGTTCGCCTTCCAAAAGCCCCTTATTGTTATAATGCTCTAATGTCATAATCTGCGTTCCATTGTTGTGGTAGTACGTCCAGTCGCCAATGTATGTCTTATCACGCATGAACCCTTGGCTAATAACTTTTCCATTACTAGCAAAAAAGATAACTTTTGCCGTGTCTGAATTGGGACTATACTCACGTGTAGCAGTTAATACAGCTTCTCCTTTAATGTTTTTATAGAATTTAAAAATTCCTGTTTCTGTACCATTTTGGAAGGTGCCTTCATAACGAACTACATTCGTGCCGTCAAAATTCTTTTTCCATTTGCCATCTCGTTTACCGTTTGCATCAAACTGATTGAATGTTTGCGCAAAACTAATAAAACTGAAAAATAGAGTTAAACCAAAAAGTATCTGTTTCATAATTATAAACTGTGTATTAGATGTCTAAACGAAAAAATATAGAATTTGTTATATCAAAAAAGCTGCCAATTAAGGCAGCTTGATTTTTATTATTTCTTACGCTTTTCTTGCGCTTGTTTCTGTTGTTCGGCTTGCTCCATCATGTCTGCCATTTTCTTCTGAAACTTATTTTGTTTTTTAGGTTTCTTCTTATTGACTTGAATTTGAGCATGAATTTTATCTTCATCTAATATGTAGTTCTTAATAACTAACATAATCCCAATACTAATTAAGTTGGAAACAAAGTAATACAAACTTAATCCAGACGCATAATTATTAAAGAAAAATAACATCATTAAAGGTGATAAGTAAATCATGTATTTCATGAGTTTACCCATATCTGGCATACCTTCTTGTGTTGGTTGAGATGCCATTTGTTGCCCAGTTGTCATTTTCATATAAAAGAAAATAGCTACCGAAGCTAATATTGGAAACAAGCTTACGTGATCTCCATAAAATGGAATGGTAAATGGTAAATCTGCTACAATATCATAAGATGATAAATCGTCTGCCCAAAGGAAACTTTTCTGCCTTAAATCGAAAGCTGATGGAAAAAATTGGAATAAAGCATAAAACACTGGC
>DIAL01000017.1:11648-16474 GCA_002414705.1 Flavobacteriaceae bacterium UBA5079 | reverse complement strand
TTGGATTAAAGCTGGTAAACAGCCACTTAACGGACTAGCTCCTGCTTTGTTTTGTAAAGCCATAGTTTCCTGTTGTGCTTTCATTTTATTGTCCTTGTGCTTCTCACGAATAGCATCTAATTCTGGTTTCAAGACTTTTAGCTTGGCTTGAGATAAAAACTGCTTGTATTGCACAAAAGATAACAGCATTTTAATTAAAACAGTCATGACAATAATGGCTATACCATACGGTAAAAATCCTGCAAGAAACGCAAATAATGGTACAAATACATAGCGGTTTATCCAACCGAAAATTCCCCATCCAAATGGGATACTATCCTCTAGACCAATATCATATGTTTGTAACACTTTGTTATCAGTAGGACCGAAATAAAAACCTAATTCTTGGTTTAATTCTCCTGCATTAGCTTCTAAAGTAAATTTAGATTGGAATGTTTTAGTAAAAACGGTATCAATTTCCTCATTTTCAACCAAATCGGTAGAATTTAAACGAACTGACTTTAAAGGTGTTTTGGATGTTAAAATACTACTAAAGAAATGTTGTCTGTAGGATAACCAATTAACATCGGCTTCTGTTTCTTCATCTTCACCGGTAGGACTTAATTTGTCAATCTTTTCGCCTTCATATTGATATGTTAATCGTGTGTAACGATTTTCATAACTGATACTTTTATCATGACGATAGGTTGTTAGTTTCCAGTCTAAGTCTATAGGTTGAGAACTGTTGATTACGTTACTTAACCCTTGAGATCGGATGGTAAAATCAACCATATAATTATTTGGCTGCATTTCATAACGATATTCTAAAAATTGATTTGCAGACACTTTAAGTTTCATAGAAACTACTGTGTTTTCACCATTTTTAGTTACTGTTGGCTCAAAGTATAAATCTTTAGTATTTAAGATACGGCTATCAGATGTTCCGAAATTGATATTAAAGTTCGTATTTCCATCTTTTATTAAGTAGATTGGAATAGAGTCAAAATCTACAAATTTTTTGAGTTTAACTTCTGATAAGTAACCACCTTTATTACTAAATTTCAAATCTAAAACATCCGTATTAACTTCTGTTTCATTAGATTTTGCTGAAGGTAAACTTGCCGAATACGCAAAAGCGCCTAATTTATTCTGTAAAGCTACAAGCTGTGTAGAGTCTTGTATATTAACTGCTGAATAATCTTCAGAAGAAGTTACAATAGCTTCGTTTTGTTTTTCAACTTTTTTTGCTGCTTCAACTTGCTCTTGTTTTGCTTGTTCTTCTTGAGCTAATTCCTCTGGAGTTGGCTGGTTGGCGTACATCATGTACACAAGTATTCCGAAAATTAGGACAAAACCTATAATCGAATTCAGGTCAAATTTCTTTTCTTCCATAAATTAATTGGTTGTCTTTTTAAAAATAGTTCTTATTTCTAAACCGCATTCAACGGCATTTTTAAAAAGGACACATATAAAATTATCAAATAAATAGTTTAATGCTGTTTACAAAAAGCTATCCAATATTACTATTATGCCATACTGACACCTTTATGCTTGTTTTTATGTTTTAGTGCTGCTTTAACAAAAGCCACAAATAGAGGATGCGGATTAGCTACTGTACTCTTATATTCTGGGTGATATTGTACACCAACAAACCAGGGATGCTCTGGAATTTCTACAATTTCAACTAAACCTGTCTCCGGGTTAGAACCTGTAGCAATCATACCAGCAGCTTCAATTTGTTCTTTATACGTATTATTAAATTCGTAACGATGTCTGTGTCGCTCTTCTATTGAATTAGATTTGTATACTTTATGTGCAATACTGTTTGGTTTTAAATTACAAGTCCAAGCTCCTAAACGCATGGTACCACCTTTTTCAGTCACATCCTTTTGAGATTCCATTAATCCAATTACTGGATTTTCAGTTTTCGAATCCATTTCAGTAGAATTAGCATCTTTTAAATTCAAGACATTCCTAGCAAACTCAATGACTGCCATTTGCATACCTAAACAAATTCCGAAAAATGGCATATTGTTTTCGCGCACATATTTTACGGCATCAATTTTACCTTCAATACCACGCTCACCAAAACCAGGCGCAACTAAAATACCATTTAAGTGTGATAGTTTTGCATGAATATTATCGGCATTTAGATATTCCGAATGAATAGGTTCTACATGTACTTTAACTTCATTTTCGGCTCCAGCATGAATAAAGGCCTCTAAAATGGATTTATAAGAATCCTGTAACTCTACATATTTTCCAATTAGACCTATTGTGACCTCGGTTTTTGGGTTTTTATGACGTTTTAAAAACTCATTCCAACGGGTTAAATCAGGTGTGTGACTTTCTAATCCTAATTTTTTCAAAACAACGGTATCTAAACCTTGCTTGAGCATTAAATTAGGAACGTCATAAATTGTAGATACATCAATGGATTGGATTACCGCTTCTTCACGAACATTACAAAATAACGCCAATTTTTTACGTAACTCATTTGGCAGTTCATGCTCTGTACGGCAAACAAGAATATCTGCCATAACACCACTTTCCATGAGTGTTTTTACACTATGCTGTGTTGGTTTTGTTTTTAATTCGCCAGCAGCCGATAAATAAGGAACCAGTGTTAAATGAATAACCAACCCATTATTTTCACCTAAATCCCATCGTAATTGTCTAACGGCTTCAATGTACGGCAAGGATTCAATATCACCGACTGTTCCTCCAATTTCAGTAATCACGATATCAAATTCACCTGAATTACCAAGTTTTTGAACACGTTCTTTAATTTCATCTGTAATATGTGGAATAACTTGAACCGTTTTTCCTAGAAACTCACCACGACGCTCTTTATCAATAACACTTTGATAAATACGACCCGTGGTTACGTTATTTGCTTGGCTGGTAGGTACGTTTAAAAAACGCTCGTAATGACCTAAATCCAAATCTGTTTCTGCACCATCATCCGTTACGTAACATTCGCCATGTTCATAAGGATTTAATGTACCTGGATCCACATTAATATAAGGGTCTAATTTTTGAATGGTTGTACGGTATCCTTGAGCTTGCAAGAGTTTTGCTAAAGAGGCAGCAATAATGCCTTTACCAAGGGAAGATGTCACACCTCCTGTTACAAATATGTATTTTGTTGTTGTTGTCATGTTGCGTTGTTAAACGCCTGCGAATTTACGATAATATGTTTAATAGTTTAGGTGTTTCGGATTTTTATTTTGAAATGAAATTGAAGAGAAAAATAAGTTGTTTAGATGTTTGATTTGGAATTATTGTGTAATAATTAAAACATTTAGATTGCCTTATGTAACTCCAATCTTACTAAAATTAGAAGAGGACTGGAAATTGATGATTTTTGAAATGTCGTGCTCATACAAATATTTATGAAATTCGAGAAAGAAATAAATACGTGAAGATGCAAAAGTACAAGAAATTCAGGAATACCTACAACTATTGAAACTGCGACTGATACTAGTCTAAAAAACTACTTTTTGGGGAAATTCCGTTTAATGTTATGGATTAATTCTTCAAGACCATTTAATTTAAGTTCGTAAACGGATTGTAGCATGTCACCTAGTTTTCCTTTCGGAAATCCTTTATTATGATACCAAACCACATAATATTCTGGTAAATCTATTAAATGTCGATCTTTATATTTGCCAAAAGGCATTTTGGTATGAGCGAGTTTTATAAGAAACTCTCTGTCTGGTTCCATGAGTAGTAGGTTCTATTTCCAGTTGAATGTTACAACTTTTTCTATATCGGGATGTAAACTGTAATGAACTGGACAGGTATTTCCTGTATGTTCTAAAATTTTTCGGGTCTTACTATCTGCTGGTTGCGGAAAGTGTAAAACGACCTCTATTTTAGAAATACGACGTGGATTGGAAGCCATAGTTTTGGTTACTTCGGCTTTAGTTCCTGCCATATCATAACCAATGTCTGCAGCTTTAATTCCCATAACGGTCATCATACAATTAGCTAAACCTGTGGCAACCGTATCGGTTGGTGAAAACGCTTCGCCTTTACCATTATTATCAACTGGAGCATCTGTTACAAAAGAATTTCCTGACTGCACATGGGTGTTTTCTGTACGTAAATCGTCCAAATAGGTTACAGTTGCCGTCATGTTATTTTTGTATTATTTCTTTAATTCTCAAATCCTCATATTTCACCAAATAGACCGTATCATTATAAAAACCACCAAATAATTTCTTTTTATAGGCAAATTTATTTTCAACATATTCTGTTAATGCCGCTTGATTTACAGACGCGTACAAATCGTCATAATTCACAAGTCGTAAAACAACATCCATGGTTAAATCGAAACCACGAACGGCAATTTTGTTAGGCGTTACACCAAACCGTTTAACATAGTTATTGGCAAAACTATTAGTATCATCTTCATTATACGTTTTGGCTATAGCTGGAAATGTAAATTGTAAATTAGATAAATGGTAATTAGACACCTCATCATCTTCAAACGCATTTCCCATATCGGTTGTAGCTAGAACTATTTCTATGTCTTCAGAAATTAATGAATTTAATTTACTTGTTACATTGGAAACAAAACCAGGGTTAGAAGTTTCTAAAAACACTATATTTTTACCAGGTTTTAATTTTGTAATAATATCTGTATCAATAATATAAAAAGCATCTTTTTCATCTTTATCCTTCTTAGAAAACAGTTGTAATGCTTTTGGAAAATGTGTTTTTAAATCATTCGAAACTTTTATATGACTCTGATCTGCAATAATTAAAATTTGATTAAAGGTTGAATCATTTTTGACATAATTAATTATTTTTTCTTTTAATAAGTCTTCTGAAGGTCTTGT
>DIAL01000017.1:7779-11521 GCA_002414705.1 Flavobacteriaceae bacterium UBA5079 | reverse complement strand
TGTTTGGAAAACATTTTCAAATAATTCAACATTTTTTGTCAATGGTGACACAACGGGAATATTTTTGTTTTTTAATTCTGAAGCTACTCGGCTAATATGTTCTGGCATAAATGGTCCTATTATCGCATCAACATCATCAAAATTATTAGTGTTTAAAATAGCTGAAACTTCACTTGCCATATTCTTGGTATCGTAAACATCCACTTTTAAATTAACACCTATTTTTTTAAGTGAATCTAAAGCCACAACAACACCAGAATAAAAATCTAAAGAGGTATTTAAAAACGGATCCTTTTTAATTTGCTCCTTAGTATCAGCTACAGAATCTACATTTACTTTATTCAGTTTAAACGGTAACATAACTGCTATATGTTTCTGTTTATAGTTTGAAGTAGAATTTGTTAAATCTATGCTTTCAAGCTTTGTGTTTTCATCTTCAACCGATGCATTATAAGGCGTTTTTAAAATCATACCTACTTTAAGTCCGCTTTCAACTAATTCAGGATTTAATGTTTCCAACTCACTTTGCTCTAAGCCCAGTTTTACTTTAAGTCGGTAGAAACCTTCTTTTGGTAATACCTCATAATATGAATATTGATTATCTACAGGTTTTTCTTCGGTATCACTAATATTTGGTACTTGTATAACTTCGCCTTCTTGCAAAACAGGATTCATAGCTGGATTCATAGCTTCCAGTTCAGGAATTGTTATTCCAAATTTATAAGCAATTCGCCATTTTCCTTCTTTAGGTAAAACGGTATATGTTTTTGTAGTTGATTCAGGTTTAGAAACCGATAGGACTTTTTTATATAGTGGTATTTTTATTTCATCGCCTTTACGCAAGTTATTAGCATATAAAAAGGGGTTATGCTTTTTTATTTCATCTTGGTCTAAATTATACTCTTTAGATAAACTATATAAGGTTTCCTTACGTTTTACTTTATGCGTTTTAAAACCAGTTAACTCTTTTTCTATAGTAGCTTGAGGTGCTGATGTTCCCGTTTTTTTATTCGGAATAATTAAAACTGAATTCGGTTTTAATTTTCTTTTGGCATCTGGATTTAACGCAAAAATATCTGAAGGTTTTAATTGATACTCTTTAGCAATAGTTTCAATTGTTTCACCTGCTTTAACGGTATGTGTTTTATAATTTTGTGCTTGTGATGTAGAACCACAACTAAACATAAACAGAATGCTTAAAATGTAAAAAAGTTTCTTCATAATATATATACGTTCAAATTTGCGTTAGCGATTGCAACGTTATCCTTTTATTCTGTTAAAAATTAACAGTACAAAAAGATTTAAGTGATAACACGGCCTAAAAGCAGTCAGTCAACCAACTTAACTTCTCGATGCATTTTTTTTGTTACTCAAAATAAACATAATACGATAGACTGTGTTGCAACTTGAAAATCACAATAAAAACTATTCGTCAGTTTGGATGATCTTGATTTTTTATCGAGATCTTATCGAGAACTTCAAAAAACCACTAGAAGGGACATGTTAATTATTCCCACTCAATGGTTGCTGGTGGTTTTGAACTAATATCGTACACTACTCTATTAACGCCTTTAACTTTATTTATTATCTCGTTTGATGTTTTTTGTAAAAATTCATAGGGTAAATTCACCCAATCGGCTGTCATACCATCGGTACTTTCTACGGCTCTTAATGCAACGCATTTTTCATACGTGCGCTCATCACCCATTACACCAACACTATTAACAGGCAACAAAATTGCACCTGCTTGCCAAACGCTATCATAGAGATTCCACTTTTTCAAGTTACCAATAAAAACCGCATCAACCTCTTGTAATATACGCACTTTTTCTGCTGTAATATCACCTAAAATTCGAATTGCTAATCCTGGACCAGGAAATGGATGACGACCTAATAAATTTTTATCCATATCCATAGAAGCACCAACACGGCGAACTTCATCTTTAAATAATGCTTTTAAGGGTTCTACAATTTTAAGTTTCATAAAATCTGGTAGGCCTCCTACATTATGATGGCTTTTAATTGTTGCGCTTGGTCCTCCTGTTGCCGAAACACTTTCAATAACATCCGGATAAATAGTGCCTTGTGCTAACCATTTAACATCGGAAATTTCATGAGCTTCATCATCAAAAACTTCAATAAACACACGACCAATAGCTTTGCGTTTTTCTTCTGGATCGCTTAATCCTGCAAGGGCATCCAAAAAGCGTGCCGAAGCATCTACACCTTTGACATTAAGTCCCATGTGTTGATATTGATCCAAAACATCCTGATATTCATTTTTACGAAGTAGTCCGTTATTTACAAAAATACAATACAAGTTTTTCCCTATTGCTTTGTGTAATAACATAGCTGCTACTGAAGAATCCACACCTCCTGAAAGACCTAAAACAACCCGATCATTTCCTAATTTCTCCTGAAGGTTCTCAACCGTTTCTTCAACAAAAGATTGTGGTGTCCAATCTTGTTCAACTTTGGCAATTTGCACTAAAAAGTTTTCTAGTAATTGCTTCCCGTCTTTGGAATGATATACTTCTGGATGAAATTGAATAGCATAGGTTTGTTCGCCTTCAATTTTAAAAGCAGCATTCTCAACATCTTCCGTACTAGCCAATAACACACCATTTTCTGGTAAATGCTTAATGGTATCGCTATGACTCATCCAAACTTGGCTACCTGTGTATATATTATAAAAGAAATCTTCTTTTTCTTTTATGTATGACAGATTTGCTCTTCCATATTCTCGTGTGTTGGAAGGTGCTACTTCACCACCTGAAAAATGGGCTAAATATTGCGCACCATAGCAAACAGCTAACAGCGGTTTTTTGCCCCGAATATGTTTTAAATCTGGATGTAAAACCGCTTCACCTCTTACAGAATTTGGGCTTCCTGAAAGGATAACAGCTTTATAAATTTCAAGATTTTTTGGAATTTTGTTATATGGATGAATCTCACAGTAAATGTTGAGTTCCCTAACGCGACGCGCAATTAATTGTGTGTATTGCGAACCGAAATCTAATATTAATACGTTGTTGTGTTGCATGTGCAAAAATAACAATTGCTTCTTTAAAAGCTATTTATGAGTTGAACTTTTTTAAATAATTAATTCATGGATTCTAAAATCAATTGAATATCTTTTTCCGTGGTGTCTGGATTGATAAAACAAAAACGTGAAACGGTTTCGAATGTATCACCATTTTTCCATTTAGTTGGTGTGACTAAAGCAAAACCTTTTTCATGATTATCATAGGTCCAATTTGTATAATCTTCAGGCTTCCAACCAATACGTCTATATAATACACAAGACAAACTAGGCTCTCTAACCAATTCTACATTTGGGTTTTCTTCAATCATTCTTCCTGCCAGTTGGGCTAATTCCAAACCACGTTCTACAGATTCTTTATAACGATCTGTTCCGTGTGTTGCTAATGAAAACCACAAAGGCAAACCACGTACGCGACGTGTTAATTGAATTTGATAATCTGTTGGATTAAAACCATGTGCGCCTTCATCTTTAAAAATATCTAAATACGATCCTTGTTGGGAATGTGCTTCTTTAGCTAATTCTGGTTCTTTATAAATAACAGCTCCACAATCGTAAGGTGAAAACATCCATTTGTGTGGATCAATTGTAATACTATCTGCTCGCTCAATGCCATTAAACAAATGTCTTACAGAATCAGCTGCCAATGCGCCACCACCATAAGCTGCATCAACATGAAACCATAGGTTTTCTTGTTCA
>DIAL01000017.1:0-7610 GCA_002414705.1 Flavobacteriaceae bacterium UBA5079 | reverse complement strand
AAATCGTCAATAATTCCTGCATTGGTTGTTCCGCCTGTTCCAACAACTGCAAATAAACGTTTCCGTTGGTGAAAATTTAAGCCATCAATAGTCTTACGTAAATCTTCACCTGTCAAGCGCTCTTCCGTATCAACCAGTAAAATATCTACATCTGCAACTTTTGCCATAGCTTTTATAGACGAATGTGCTCCAATAGAAGTTATAATTAAACCTTTTTCTCGTTTATACGTATCATCACGACGCCAAAATTCACGAGCCGTAACAATTGCTGATAAATTAGCTGCTGTTCCGCCACTTGTAAATACACCAAAGGCACCTTCTGGTAAACCTGTTAAGGAGACAATCCATGACATGGCTTCGTTTTCACAGAAAATTCCTCCTGCTCCTTCCATCCAATACGCACCATGAATACTAGATGCAGACGTAACCAAATCGAACATAATAGCAGCTCGTGTAGGTGAAGCGGGCACAAAGGCTAAATTTCTTGGATGATCTACTGGTACGTTTGCTTGAGATAAATGTTCTTTCCACAGATTAAACGCATACTCACCTCCAACACCTTTAGACGTAACAGTTTCGCCAACAAGTGCTTTTAATTCTTCATATTTTTTGGGTTTTCCTATTTGGTGTTCTGTAGCGGATATTCTACCAATAGCGTATTTCATGACGTCTAATGTCATTTCAACAAGCTCCATATCAATCTTATGCATGAATTACTCTAACTTTAATATTATAAATTCGTTTTTTAACGGTTGCAAATTTACCATTAACTGCTGAATTAATTGGTCTCCAAACTCTAAATAAAAGGTTGAAAAATTGGTTTGGCGCTCTTGTAAACTTTGATTTGGAAATAAATCGTCCTGAAGTATTTTAACGCGTTCCAAAATATCAGATTGGTTTCGCTTTTGTGCTTTTAAGAGTCGTTTTTCTAAATGTTCTAAACCATTAATTTGCTTTTTCTCTTGAGCAGATACGGCTCCTTTAAAGGATTTATCGGTTTGTTTAGCTAATTGATATAAATCTTCGAACTGTTTTTTAAGATGTTGTTTTTGTTCGGAAAAGTCAATTTTTATTTCAGACGCAGCTTTGGTCACTTTTGTTAGCAATTCGGATTGTTTTAAAAATAAGTCTTTGTTTTCTAATCCTAGTTTTTCTAATTTCTCTTGCTGTTTGGTTGTCGTTAACAAAACTGAATTTCGTAACAACAACATAGGAAATGGTACATTTTGCGCTTCAAAATTCGATTGTAATTGAAACCAATACGCCAATTCACCACCACCACCAATATAACAGAGATTCGGCAAAACAACTTCTTGGAATAACGGTCTTAAAATAACATTTGGGCTAAATCGTTCGGGATGATTCTCAACTTCTTCTAAAAGTTGATTTATATTCCATGAAATTTCAGTTTCTAAAACGTTATAAGTTCCATCAACTTCTACAATTCGTTCGCGCAAACCGTCATTAATGTAAAACAAATTAATCTGACGTGGATTGACTTGAATCTTATAATTTTCTGTTAATGCGTTTAATTTTTCGTTAGTTTCTGAAACGTTTACAAATGACGATTGATTAATCAATTCCTCCTTTACAAAGGGAATGAATTGTTGTTTTAATCCTTTATCATTTCCATCTAAAATAACCAATCCATAATCTGCAAATAAGTCGTTTACCAAATAGCGTGTGGCTTCGGTTAAATTATCATTTGCGATATAGCTGTCCTGAAAAAGCGCAATTAATCTATCACTATTTTTACTTTTAGGGAGTTGTTTTGAAAACACATCAAAAACAGATTTAAACCCTTCTAAATCCAATTCGCCAACTGGTCCAAAAGCCTCACGATTCCATTGTACTTTTTTACCTTCAAAATTGAAATAATTAATTTCTTCAAAATCATGATCTTCAGTTGCCATCCAATAAATAGGCACAAAATTATTTTTAGGATGTGCTGCTTTTAATTCTTCACATAAGTTAATTGTCGAAATAATTTTATAAAAGAAATAAAGCGGACCCGTAAAAACATTTAACTGATGTCCTGTTGTAACCGTAAAGGTGTTTTCGTTCTGTAACGCATCAATATTTTCTAGTGTTAGCGCAGAAACCTGTATGTTGTGATATTGCTTCTTTAAACTATTAACTAAAACCGAACGTGATTCTTTAGTAAAAGACACTTTTTTTTCAGCAATTTGATCTTGAAAATTATCCAATTTTGGAAACCTATTATAAAAGGGCTTTAATGCGGAATTTTCATCTAAATAATCACAAATTAAAGTCGAAAAAAAGTTGGTTTCTCTAAACGGAATACAGTCGGTTGGCATAGTTAGCTATTGCAGTTTTAAAAAGGCAAATATACGTTTTCTAGTCTTAAAAATAACTTAAAATATATACAGACAAGCGCTAATAAGATTGCTTATCTTTGCCAAAAAGGAAATTATGTTAGGTTTAAAATTAGCAACAGATCCACGTTGGGTTCATATTGCAGAATCGAATTTAGAAGAAATATTAACAGATCATGCATGGTGCGAACAAAAGGCAGCAACCAATGCCATTACGATTATCACGCATAATTCGGAATATCCAGATTTGGTAACGGACTTGTTGGAATTAGCCAAAGAAGAAATTGAACACTTCCAAATGGTACATGATATTATTAAAAAACGTGGTTATACATTAGGTCGCGAACGTAAAGATAGTTACGTAAATGAACTTTATAAGTTTATGAATAAAGGTGGTAGTCGCATTCAAGCTATGGTGGATAGACTTTTATTTTCCGCAATGATTGAAGCTAGAAGTTGCGAGCGTTTTAAAGTATTATCACAAAACATAAATGATCCAGAATTGGCTAAATTTTACCACGAATTAATGATTAGCGAAGCTGGACATTACACGCTATTTATTGGTTTTGCTAGAAAGTATGGTCAAGATGTAGATGTGGACAAACGCTGGAAAGAATTAATAGATTTTGAAGCTGAAGTAATTCAGAACTACGGAAAATCTGAAACGATTCATGGGTAAATTTCATGCAATACGTCATCAAAAAGATGAAAAAATTAAATCCTTCAGCAGTATATAAAAAAGAGATTAAAGCTGCTTTTTAACTAAAAATAGTAGTTGATTTCAGGATTTTTCAGTAACTTTTATGTCATATTCATTATGCTATGAAACCATTACTATTTTTAAAACATTATTTAAGTATTCTCTTGATATTTGGGGCTTTCGTTTCAGGTTTTTCGCAAGTAGAAAAAGATTCATTAATTGAAATAACAGGTAAAATTATTGACAGTAAAACCAATGATCCGCTAGTATTTGCTGATTTACTGGTTTCTGATTCTAACATTGCCACTATTTCTAATACGGAAGGTAATTATATTTTAAAATTACCGTCAGACTACTTGAATCGCTCCATTACAATTACCTATTTAGGGTATGCTGAAAAAGAAATAGCTGTTGCTACTATACTAGAAAATAGCACAATTTCTTTAGATGCTACATTTACACCTTTGGAAGAAATTAACATTTCAAGACCAAAAAGTGCTGAAATTTTGGTGCGTTTCATGTTAGAAAGAAAGGCAGACAATTATATTGAATCTGGTTTAGAAATGACAGGTTTTTATAGAGAAACCATAAAAAAAAGACGTCAAAACGCATCCCTATCTGAAGCGGTTGTTTCCATTTACAAAGAACCAAATGGTTCATACAAACAAGATGCTGTAGAAATTATTAAAGTCAGAAAAAACACTAACTATTCTAAACTAGATACACTAGCATTAAAACTACAAGGTGGACCTTTTAATAATTTATATGTTGATATTATGAAATATCCACAATACATTTTTAGTACAGAAAATGTGTCTAATTACGAGTTTTCCTTTGACAAATCCACCGTTATAAACGACCAATTAGTTTATGTTGTTAACTTTAAACAAAAGCCAGAAATTATAATGCCTCTTTATTATGGCAAACTATTTATAGATGCTAAAAACTATGCGCTAACAAGCGCAATTTATAGTCTGAATGTAGAAAATCAAGATTTAGCAAGTGAGTTGTTTGTAAAACGGAAGCCAAGACGTGTAAAAGTATATCCTGTTGAAGCTAATTACCGAGTAAATTACAGAAACAGCAATGGTAAATGGCATTATAGTTATAGTAATATTTTACTCACCTTTAAAGTAAATTGGAAAGGACGCATATTCAACAATATTTACACATTAAATAGTGAAATGGCTATTACAAACTGGACATATACAGATGAACGCTATTCTAGACCTGAAAACAAATCCAGCATATTAAGACCATCTAGTATTTTAATTGATGAAGCTTCAGGTTTTTCTGATCCAGAATTTTGGGGACAATACAATATTATTGAGCCTGAAAAATCTATTGAATCTGCTATTGAAAAAATTCAGAAGCAGTTGGATAAATCCTAAATGTAATCCGATTCCTTAAACAAATTAGTTAGGCACAACTTCAGCATACAAATCAAAATCAGCTGCTTCCGTTATTTTAACGGTTGCAAATTCTCCTGTTTTTAAGTATGTTTTTGATGCTTCTATTAAAACTTCATTATCAACATCTGGTGAATCATATTCTGTGCGTCCCACAAAATATTCACCTTCTTTTCTATCTATAACAACCTTAAACGTTTCGCCAATTTTAGCTTGATTTAATTCCCAAGAAATTTGCGATTGGATTTCCATAATCTTATTAGCGCGTTCTTGCTTCACATCTTCGGGAACATCATCTACTAAATTAAAGGCATGTGTGTTTTCTTCATGACTGTAGGTAAAACAGCCTAAACGTTCAAAACGCATGGCTTTAACCCATTCTTTTAATTCTTGAAAATGTGCTTCTGTTTCACCAGGATACCCAACAATTAGCGTGGTTCTGATAGTCATTTCAGGAACCATTTTTCTAAATTCCTTAAGTAATTTCGTAGTTTTCTCATGGGTTGTCCCACGACGCATACTCTTTAAAATTTCATCAGAAATATGCTGTAATGGAATATCTAGATAGTTACACACTTTTGGCTCACGATTCATAACATCTAGCACATCCATAGGGAAACCTGTTGGAAATGCATAATGCAAACGAATCCACTCAATGCCATCAACCTTTACAAGGGCTTCAAGTAATTCAGCTAAATTTCGTTTCTTGTATATATCGAGTCCATAGTAAGTTAAATCTTGTGCAATAAGAATCAATTCCTTAACACCGTTGGCTGCTAATTTTTCAGCTTCTGTTACTAAATTTTCAATAGGCGTACTTTTATGTTTTCCACGCATGAGTGGAATAGCACAAAAACTACATGGACGATCACAACCTTCGGCAATTTTTAAATAAGCATAATTTTTTGGTGTGGTTGTTAAACGCTCTCCAATTAACTCATGTTTATAATCTGCACCAAGCGCTTTTAATAAGGCTGGTAATTCGGTAGTACCAAAATACTGATCTACATTCGGAATTTCTTTTTGTAAATCTGGCTTATAACGTTCACTTAAACAACCTGTAACAAAAACTTTATCAACTTCACCAGCCTCTTTTTTCTGCATGAATTCTAAAATGGTATTCACACTTTCTTCTTTCGCATTATTTATAAAACCGCAGGTATTTATCACAACGACATTTCCTTCTTCTTCATGTACCACGTCTTTACCACTAGCTTTAAGCTGTCCCATTAAAACTTCGCTATCGTAAACATTTTTACTACAGCCAAGGGTTACTACGTTGATTCTATTTTTTTTTAGTGTCTTTGTTCTCATAAGCGTTTCCTGATGAAACAGGAATCTCTTTAATTAGTACCTGATTTTTACAGGTTGCAAAGATACCATCTTTAAAAGTATTTAAACAAAAATTTAAAATAATTGCTATTCTATATTTAAACAGCAATTTATATATTAGCACCTTAAACTTTTAAAAATTATTTATGAAAAAAATTATTTTATTACTTGCTATATCAACGGCAGTTTTTAGTTGTTCTGGGAGTGATGACTCTGATAGCACTGGTGACTCTAACAATTGCCCAAAACCTATTAGTTTAAGTGTTAACAATTTAACAAACACTACAGCCACGCTAAATTGGAGTACTAATGTAATTACATCTTTAAATCAAATAGAATATGGCACTTTAGGCTTCCCTTTAGGCACTGGAATTACTTTAACAATTCCAAATCAGTTTGTAAACATTGAAAATTTGATACCTCAAACCCAATACTCATTCTATTCAAGAGTATTTTGTAATGAAAGCAACACCTATAGCGGTTGGGCTGGACCGTTTTCATTTGTAACATTTGAGGACAATCCATATTGCAACAATCCATCTAGTCTTGGCGTACAGTTATATTCGGATTCCGTAACTTATAATCATATTGATTTATCATGGTCTGATGGTGATTTTGATGGATCACAGATTACTTATGGTCCAGAAGGGTTTTTGGTTGAAAATGGAACTATACAAACAATAGATGATACAATTTATCCTAGTAATGCTAGGATAAGCAATTTGGAATCAAACACGTCTTACGACTTTTATGTGCGGAATATTTGTGCAGAAAGTGGCTATAGTGCTTGGATTGGACCGGTTACTCAAAGCACCTTAGAGGAGCCTTTAAATATAAATTGTATTGACCCTACGAGTTTTACATCAGTAGGTAGCGGTACAACAGGCGGTAATAAATATTTTGATTTTACATGGAATTATGATTTTTCACAAAATAGCTGGGAAATTGCAGCTGTTCCTGCCGGAAGTCCATTTTCAACTAGCAACGTAATTGCAACATCATTTGAGCCAGTAAGATTAACCTATGGAGGCATGACTTCTGGTCAAGCTTATGATTTTTATATTCGCGCAAATTGCGGAGGAACCAACGGCTTTAGTGGTTGGGTAGGACCAGTAACCGTTACAGCACAATAAACATAGTTAATTTGCAAAAACAAATAAAACGCCTTAAACTATTTTAAGGCGTTTTTGTTTTAAATTAGTATATTGATCATATTGTGGAAGAGGTTATTAATATTTTACTTATTAAAAATAGAGTTATACTTTCATTTATTTTCTAACGACCGATTAAACCTTTACAGCTTATATCTGTCTAATAAAAAACTTAAAGCTATGAAAATCAACTTCTTTTTTTGTTTTTTGATATTTTCTACTATTATCTTTAATTGTTCTGCTGAAGAAAACAATACAGACACAAATCAAAACTCTACACCTGAAACCATTTATTTTCCGCCAAACGCGAGTATGGAATGGGAAACAAAAACGATAACTGAATTAGATTGGAATGCGTCAGAATTGCCACCACTATTAGAGTTTTTAGAAGTAAAAAACAGCAAAGGTTTTATAATACTTCAAAATGGAAAAATAGTTGTTGAACAATATTTTAATGGTCATACAACAAATTCCCCTTGGTATTGGGCAAGTGCTGGTAAAACATTAACAACAGCTACTTTTGGAATAGCTCAAGATGCAGGTTTAGTAAACACTGAAAATCGTGTTTCTGAATATTTAGGAGTAAATTGGACGAGTTTATCGCCAGAAAAAGAAAATTTAATTACCTGTCAGCATTTATTATCCATGACTTCCGGACTTAATGACACTTTAGGTGAAGATA
>DIAL01000090.1:2907-3618 GCA_002414705.1 Flavobacteriaceae bacterium UBA5079 | reverse complement strand
GGTTAGCTTCTTTTAAAAGGTTCTTATATGTATATAATTCGTCTACGTCTATAATTTTAAAATGATTGTTTGCCCATTCTACCGCTAATTTAATTTGGTTGTCACCTGCTTTTTGTATTGGTGTACCCATTTTAAATTCTATAATCTTTCTTAATATACTTTCAGGTGTATTTTCACTTGACCATATCAAAAATTTTAAATTATGTTTAATTGCCCATAAAACAAAAAGGTAAATAATAACAGTTGTCTTACCTACGTTTGCGTGTCCTATTATTAAATTAAAATTACCTTGCTTGTATCTTAAAAATTCATCTATTTCTGGAATACCAATTTTTAAACCTTCTTTTACCCTTCCATATTTTATGTCCAGTATTTTATCTTGTAGTTTCTTTGCTTGTGCTATCATAATCCTGTAGGCGGTTTAGCGTATTTTTTAACTGTTTCTTTGTTTTGATCGTTTCTATTGGGTTTTATATAATAACCTGTAATTTGGTTTACTTTGTAATTCCAAAAGTCATCAGGAAAAGGTTCACCTTCTTTTAGTTTTCGCATTAAGGTATAAAAAAAGGGGGTAATTAAACCCCCATTAAATTAAAATGGTAAATCTGCTGTTTCTCGTGCAGGGTTTTGTTGTTCGTTTCCTACGTTTGCAATATGATTTGAAATCTTCCAACCGTTTATGCTGTTGTAGTATTTACCGTTATACTCATT
>DIAL01000090.1:1096-2805 GCA_002414705.1 Flavobacteriaceae bacterium UBA5079 | reverse complement strand
TTACAGGGTTGCCTACTTGAAAATTATTAATCTGTAGTATTTTATCACCCATAAAGTCTATAGCAATGTCTTGGGGGTACTTTTCATCTGTAGTTACTACAATTTGTCTTTTTGCCCAAGCCTTTCCTGCTTTAGATGTACCTTCTTCAGTTTCTGAAATTAATTTAATTGTTCCTATAATATCCATATTATCTATTTTAATTGTGTTATTGTTAAATTTAATTGTGTAATATACTTTACTTATTCTACAGTTGTGCAAATTCATCAGCTAACTTTTTTGAAACCTTATACTTGGTTTTAATAGCTTCTATCGAACCACCCCCTTTTATAAATTCTATTGCTTTACTGTATTCCGTTGTGTTAGGGTTTAACCACTTTTTTTCTTCTGTTACTTCACTTGCAGCGTTAGCATCATCATCTTCAGATTGTAAACCTAAAAGACTGGATAGTGTGTACCTTCTGTAATACGTAATACAAGAACCTAATTTTTGAGGGTCTGTTATCACAGGCAATTTTAAACCACTTACAACACCACCACCGCCATCAATACAAAGCAGCTTACTTACTACCATATCTTCTTCAATAGGCTGTAAAAGTAAAAGTCTGTGCTTTTTAAGCAATGGTTGTAGTTGTTTAATAAGTGAATTAATATCAAAATACTTTGACTTGTAAAAAGGGTTAGTTGCATCTTTGCTAACTGTACCTATTTCTTGTTGTAGGTTAAATAGTTTTTCGTTAATACTTGCTTCTTTTTTATTCATTGTTCTTTAAGTTTAAGATTAATTGATTCTTTAATTGTTCGTTTTCGTGTTGCAGTTCTAAAGTCTTACCATAAAGTTCTGCTTTTGTAAATTGTTCCATATTGTAAAGATACAAAAAAATAATTAACAAAAAAACCCCAACATTTCTGAAGGGGGTGTTGTAAAAATAAAATATGTTATACATTTTTTAGTGAATCTTCAAAATTTTCTAATGAAATTCTTAAAGGATGGTTTTTATCTTTGTAAATTAAATATTCTTGTTTAGCAAAAAATGCTTTAATAAAAACAACTTCATCTTCATTACTCCCAAAAAAAGGAATATTTAAATGTTTTTTTAAAATACGTATTGTTTCTTGTAGTTCTTCTGCCCTTTCTATAAAATTTTCATCAAATGCTTCATCACAAAGTTTTGCTAAAAAATTTAGTTCGTTTAATTGTTCTTCTAAATTGTTACAATCTTCTACTGAAAATAAATTATCTAATATATTGAATGGTTCGTGATGCTCCTAACACCTTTTATTTGTTTTTTGTCATTATTGACAGTACAAACATACAATCTTTTTTTTAATAAACAAATAATTAACAAAAAAAAAGCATCTCGGTTAAAAGATGCCCTTTGATTGATAATAAATTCTGACATACATTATCATTTTTCAAAGATAGAACTATTTTTTAATATAACAAAAAAAGGGTAAGAAATTAATCCTACCCTTCAAACAAAGAACAATTTTACAAGAGAAAATCAAGTAAACTTTTTAAGCCTTTGGCTATATTTTTGTATCATTTCTTCCAATTCTACATTTGTAAATTTAACAATCTTACGACTTTCTTCTAATAGCTTTTTAGATAACTTATTACCAAGATATAAACTATACTTATATTGTTCACCGTATCTAAATACATTACAGGCTGCACATTGTGGTTTAACATTATCAGATGACCATCGAA
>DIAL01000090.1:0-985 GCA_002414705.1 Flavobacteriaceae bacterium UBA5079 | reverse complement strand
GAATAATGTTTTCTACTCATAAAATGCCCTGCTTGGATTTCTTTCCAAAAGAATACCTTATTGCAAGTAACACAAATACAATTTTTATTGTTGTCCGCATTGCTTAATCTTGTCCATTGACTAAATACTGTATCAAGTTTCTTTACTAATTTACTTCTTGTTGGTTTTTTAGGCATTAGTTAAATCCTTTTCATTCATATGGCTTGATAGTATATGACCATCTAAAGGACTTATAAAAGATATTGCTTTGTAGATTTTTCTGCTTATGGCTTTAACTTCTTTTTTTTCTTTAACTGTTGAATCAGTTCCAAGCTCGGTATAATTGTATGCATCAATTCTTAGCAGTTCGTCTACTTTCTTTTTTAAAGACCAAGTTTTATAGGTTTTTATTTTTTGTATCTTTTCATCTATTCCCAAAACTTATATTTTAATTGTTATTTATAATTTACATTAATTTTTTACAATTTTTTTAAATTTACAATTTTTTATAATTATTGTAATTAAATCAAGTATTTAAAATGTCGAAGGTATATATTTTAATTGATTAAAAAAAACTTTATAAAAAATATTTAATTTATTATTGATGTTTTGAATTACCAAATACCTTCTCAATACCCCTTGAACCAAAGTATGCTGAAAAAATAATTTTACCTAAATCAGTTAAAGATGTAACATCAAATTTTAAAAAAAACCCTAATATTATACTTAATGTAATTAATATTAAAATTAATGGTCTTACGTTTGAAGTTAGCCAAAAACCACTACGTGCATCAGCTACCCACCTTCGTGTAGTACCATCTATTTCAGCACGTTCTATATCAAGTTTTTTAAAGGCTATCTGTTTGTCACCATCGGACATATCAGAACCACCTATGATAGCTTGTATAACGCTTGATATTGGTGTATTACTTGCAATAGCAGTTACTACATCAGGTATCTTATTTAACAGGAATTTACCTACCTGTGTGTCTTTAAATTTTTTCTT
>DIAL01000171.1:8508-9085 GCA_002414705.1 Flavobacteriaceae bacterium UBA5079 | reverse complement strand
AACTTTTTGTTGCAAGTCCACAAAAAAGGAAAGCGTATTTTTCATGTTTACATATTAGTTATTAATAATTCAATTCTTGTAGGCTTACTTTTGAAAATAATATTTTCACTCATCAAACCAATAATTTTGTTTGTAGTGCGGATAAGGCAAATCATCAGTACTGTCGTATATAAACTCACTTTTCTCTTCACCCGTAAGCCAATCGACCCAACCCCATTTACCATTCTTTTTAACAGCAAGTTTTGAAACACCATCGGCATCAAAACGTTTGTAATCTTCATATTTACAAGCTACAGTTTGTTTGGCCTGCTTATCATAACTCCAGTAAGAGAGGTAAAATCCTACTTTTCCGTTGTTATATATGGCAGTGTACTTTCCATTAAAGGGATAAAAGTTTAAGCTGTCGTATTGCATGGGTATTAACTCTTTTTCTTCCACATCCATAAATTGATACATTCCCCACTTTTTAGTTTTTTTACTTCGTGCTTTTAAAGCACCATCGCCATTGTTTGGATCAAAAATTACAAGGTCAGCCTTAAATTTTGTTTTTGCTAGTTTGAATGTTTCTACCATCCAA
>DIAL01000171.1:7336-8449 GCA_002414705.1 Flavobacteriaceae bacterium UBA5079 | reverse complement strand
TTGAATGTTTCTACCATCCAACGCTCCATTTTAATTAAAGGCACTTCCTCTGATGTGTCAAAAATCGGGTCTACAATATAAAACCCATCAAACCAGTCGATTAACCCCCATTTGTCACTTTTCTTAATGAGAATATAATCTTCACCATCTAACTTTTTATGGATGATTTTATCAAATTTACAATTCACTCTATCGGCAGCATCTTCAATTTCATAAGGCAACAACAAAACACCGTATTTATCTTTTTGTTTTACAATTTGAAACCGTGCTTCTGTTCCAAAAAAGCTTAGTGAATCAAATTTAGGTGCAATCACTTCTTCATAAGAAAAATCGTCAATTTCCATTCCTGTAGAAATAGTGTAGAGGCCCCATTTTTTTGTGCTTTTCATTTTTGCCAAAACCATTTCTTCGCCAGGGTAATCTTTAAAGATTATCTCCTTGGCTTTCATTTTTTTTCGGATTTCTTTTTTTGATATTTCTTGAGAGAAGCAGCTAATAGTGAAAAGTAGTATCAGGTGTAGTAAAAATATTTTTCTCATAGTTTATACATTGTTGACAAATCGTTTTTTAAATGTGTTCACTTAAAATAATTAAATTAGCTTATCACAACTTCAAATTTTTGGGTTTTGAATAAGTTCTCCTTCAATATTAACCCAGAATGATTCACCATCTAATTCCATTTCTATATAATCAAAACTAAAACCCAGTATCGCAGAAAAAGAGGGCTTTATAATGGTACTGCCATCAGCATCATTTATGCCATATTTTACATTTTTGACCTGCCAATTCATCTTAGTTTTCACTGCAGTGGTGCATTGAAGTTTTGTGATTTTCTTTATATGATTAAAGTATCCTTGAACACTAGTATGATTTTGAAAATAGGGAATTGGCACACTGTATTCGGTTCCATAAGCGTCATTTACATCATAGTCTTTTATTTCCCAATCAGTTATGTTTTGTATTTGAGTTCCGTCAGACTTAATAATTACTTTATCGCTTCCAATGGTTACATAAGCTTCTTTGTGAGGTGAAAATAAATTACCCCATCTAATATAATTAACACTATCGTATATAAAAGGGGTTAATTGGTTATTTTCAGAATTTACAATACCC
>DIAL01000171.1:0-7278 GCA_002414705.1 Flavobacteriaceae bacterium UBA5079 | reverse complement strand
TACAATACCCCACTTTCCATTAACTTTTTTTTGTGCAAAAAATAAGCCTTCAGAAAAATTAGGTAATATTTGGGCATATAATGATGGTATTATTATTTTACCACTATAGTCAATTACACCGTAGTTATTGTTTTCAGAACTTTGCACCAAGATGGCATCATTTGAGAAGGGTTTAATTAATTGGGTTACATCGTATGCGAAATACTTAAACTCACTGCCTCCTATCTTTTCTCCTTTTAAATTTAATAATATAACTTCTCCATCTTTTGTTGTAACTATGAGTTCTGTACCATAATAAATATTACTAACAGCGCCCATATCTGCAACCTTTTCGCCTTCTCTATTAATTGAGTATTCTATGTTGTTATCTGCAACTAAAGCTAAATTATTTTCAAATGGAAATGCAGCTTTGTATTTTAGTGGAATTTCCATTTCTCCTTTTTTATTAATGTAACCAAATAAATTACCTTTTTGTACAGGTGCAAGTCCGTTTTTAAAATCTAACATGAGGTCATATTCAAATGGAATTACTACATTTCCTTCTCTGTCTAAACACCCAAACTTTTCTTTTTTATTTCTAGCACGAATAAGTACAGGTACTTTTTTAATATCAATTAGCTTTTGCAATATTTCTGTCCTATATTTTTTAGTTCTAGGATTAGTTAAATATTTTTTATAAGTATTTGTAGTGTTTTCTTTTGTAGCTTCTCTCCATTGTTGTTCATCATATATGGCATCGGTTAAGTTTTTACTGTAAGGAATTTTAGAAATAAATAATGGGGATATCTCAATAAAATCTACTAAAGAAGTAATGTCATTTTCTTTTAAATAGTTTTCAATAATTATATTTGGTATAGATTTCGGGTTGATTTCACTAAGTGATTTTACCAAATTACTATTTCCTAAAGAGTAAAAATGCAGGATTAAATTATTTTTTAATTTTATGGATTTTAGTTTTTTATAGTTTTTTGTGATTTCTGAGGTGTCAGAAAGTTGTTTTGTTTGATATGCCAAAGTGATTTCTGAATTTTGATACTTCGTAATTATGTTCTCTTTTTTATCAGATTTTTCAATGAGATATGTAAATACGTTCAAAGAGTTTTCTTCGGCTGACAACTGAATTAAATCTTTCCCTTTCCAGGAAACTGTAAATGGGTCAAAATCAAAGTTAACATATCTTTCTAATGTTTTTTTTGCGTCAAAAATAGTAGCCAAAGCCATAAATTCTTTAACCTTAATAACTTCTTCATTATGTTTTAATAGCTTGGTTGTCTCATCTAGAAATACTTGAGCTATTTCAGGTTTATCCATAAGTAAGGTATATTCTAATAACGAATGCCCTTTTATTAGAATCTTAGTATAGATACCACTTCTAATAAATTCTTTCACTATTTCAATTTCATTTTCTTCGATTGCTTTCTTAGCATAAAGTTCTAAACTTTTCTCTATCTCAAAAAATTCTTGGTTTTTAGCAGCATCCCAAAAAGAGGTATTTAACTCTTTTGAAGAGCTAAAGGCTAAAAATGCTACTAATGGCTGTTCTACACCTGCATAGTGACCAAGTTGATAATAAGATGCTGCACTTGGTTTTTGGTTGGCAATGGCTCCAGCCATTCTTAATGCGCCTTTTTTGAAAATAGCATTATTGTATTTATGATAAAGATTAATTTTTCTTTCAGCAGCATTTTGATAATTATTTAGTTTTGTTTTGTATGGATTTTTTATTGTTTCCGTCACAACGGGTTTATTGCAGGTATTAGAAAGCCATGATGTACTATTGTAAATGTAGTTGGCCTTCATGTTAATAGCATGACACTCTAAATATTGCCCGTAAGAAAGGTAGTTGGATTCATCATCTTTATTAATTGCAAAGGCTGCTAAATTATAATAAGAAGTTATTTGTTGTTGATTCAATTCTAATGCTTTTTTAAAAAAGGCATCCATTTGTTCTTTAGCTTCACTTTGTAATTGAGCTTTATAAAGTGCCGCCTTACGTTTCGCATCTCTTCGTGCTTCTCCTTGGTCAATTAATGAAAGTGCACTAAACAAAGCTCCTTCATGGTTTCCTGAATTCAAGTTGTTTAATGAAGATTCAATAGTGTTTCCAATCTGATTGAGGTTATCTGCTTTATTTTGAATTTGTAAGTCTGCTATGGCTTGCATATTATTATTAAAGTCTTCTAATAAAGCTTCTGGTGTCTTAGCTTTATTAAGCTGACTATAGTTTTCAACTTGTTGAGCAAAGGCTTTTGCTATGTCTTCTCCTTGTTTTTTTAATGATATTGCTTGATTATAGTTGTTTAAACTACTCATAAATTTTTGTGCAGATGAGCTCATTTGATTTGAAGAGCTATTTGATTTGGAATTGACACTTTTAGCCATTCCTTTGCATTTAGCAATAGTCATTTTAGGTAAACTCCCTGCTAAACCAGAATATTGTGAATTAATTATATTTACAGAAGCATTTAATGTATTCACTAATCTTCCCACATCCGAATTAGATAAGTTTTGTTCACAGTAGCATAAATTACCATAATAGTTTGCATACTGCATATAGCCTTGAGAACCATTACTTGACTTTTTTGTACCAACAGAATTTGCTTTATTTTGGAATTCTTCTACTTTTGATTCGTATCTGCATTGTGCTTGTAAATTTGTCATAGATAGACTAAAAACAAATACTATAAATGATAATAATTTTTTCATTTTGCGTTTTTAAATGTTTAACAACCTCTAGGAAATCGATTTTTTAATATTTTGATATAATTTTACGCTCATATATTTAACGGCATAATGGTGAATGTCTATTATGAAATTCAAAATAAATATTTATCAATCATTAATTTATGGTTTTTCTGTCTAAGAGTAGTAGCTCATTTTCTTGAAAAATCTTAAATAAAATATTAGTTAAATTTTATTATTCTTCTAGATCAAATTTAAATTCTTCGCTACTAATTATAGTTACTTTTTGGCTTCTCTCATGGAATTTTTTTTCTCTATCCCAGTTAGGTTTCGTGTATTTTTCTAGCTCCAATTCACTCCAATGAGGATTTGGAGGAGATGGTTTTGTAACGCCGTATTTATCCTTTAAAAATTTAGCAAAAGAATCTCTTGCCTGACTTTGTTCCCGTTGCCTTGTCATATAATCTTCAGAGAAATTACAATATCTAATTGTTGTCATATAAACGCCTTCGCCACCAGCATAAGCTTTATGCACTGTTATGTAACCTACCATTTTTTGCGCATTTACATTTGAAAGCCCAATAAATAGAGCGATAATTAATAGTGTTTTTTTCATAATTGTTGTTTTTATGTTTTATTTGTAATCCTTTTTTTAACCCCTTACACCTATTGTAGTTGCCTTTTTAGCTTTTTTAAGACTGTCTTTTTTAGTCTGTTTTAAGAGAAAGTTTTCTGCATTTTTTAGAAGACTCGCTTCACCTAACGAGAATGGCTGGGTTTCTAATAATATTTTATGACTTATGTAACGGTCTTTAAGAAAAGAGGTTTCTAGCTTTTTTCGCAAAATACTTTGCACTTTTTCTTTACTTGAGGCTTGAAACGCTTTTATATATTTACTTGTTTTAGAAGGGCAATCAATATTTTTAAAAACATACTCGTACACAACTACATAATCTGTTTTGTTTACGTAGAATTCTTTTTCATCTATTGTACTATCTTCATCAGGATTCATGCTGTTTTTATAGACATCAATTATTTTATTCCGTTTTTTTGAATCGAACTTTGAGGATAAAGTAAGCGTTTTAAAATCAGTATGTACTTTGCAAGAAGGTGATAGTTTACTTTTCTTAATTAACAGGTAGTAGGTTGCGCTTTGCGCGGTTAAAAGACTAGAGCAAAACAAAGCAAACATAAAAAACAAAAAGTTTTGGTTTAATTTTAATAGTTTAATGATATTTTGTAGGTTCATGACATCCTTTTTTTGTGAGTTTAATTATTGGTTACTCGGCATAGGTTAATAGGTAATTATTATTATTGTAACAAATCCAAACCACTTATATTGTTGCAATTACAATATTAACGTCTTTCTTTCAGATATTTAAAATTGTACATTTTTATCAAACCGTGCTAGTTTATCTCTGTAATATTTTATAACATTTGATTTATCAAAAACATCTGCATTAAAAACAGAAATTTCTCCAGAAACCACACCTTTTAGGTTATAATTGGCTTCTATATAATCATCCATTTATAGCGCTAATCCTGTTTCCTTTGTTGTAAATGCCATCTAATACGGGCGATGAAAAGGATTACTGATGTTTATTTAATTGTTTTCATAAGTGTTTGTTTTAAATTTATTTATGGAAGTTTATTTTCTGAAGCTTTATGTTTTTCCTTTTTAATTCAGAGACTCCACTTAAAATCCTGTAACAGAACTATGGTTAGGTATAATTAACGAAAACAACTCTAAAAATTTATTTCATTTTCTCTCATTTTAAGTCAAATAATAACTGAGACAACTAATGTTTCATAATTTATTTGAGGCTTGAATATAGATTTTAATCTTTATTACAGTACAGGTGTAGATATGTATTTAAAAATAGCAGCATTTTTGAGGTGACTGATATTTTTATTGTTAGTATAGGTTTAAGAATCCTTATTCTCTTTTAGGAGTACCGAGATCATAAGTGTAAACTCTGAATCCCAATCTTTTCTCAAATGCAATCCAATCATTTCTTCCTTCCATTGCTTCTTCATAGCTGTCATACCAAGGTCCGGATTTTGCTATAAAACAATTCCAATTATTATAAGTAGGAAATTTATTTTGCATATAATTTTCAAAGTTTTCTGCAATTTTATCTGCTGCTCGTTCTTCATCTTCCCAGTACCGTGTTTCATCTGTATCGGATATATATAATTTAACTTCTCCTACATGTACAATAGTGTATTTGCTTTTACATCCTTGATAATTAAGATCATTTTGATATGACGCAAAAGTGTACTTTGAAACCTTTTGTGCTTGGACTGATAATGTTACAAGACTAGTTAGAGTAATAAATAAGATTTTTTTAATAGTTTTTGCTTTCATGTTTACCAGTTTTTATTTTTAATTTATTAAAATAATTGAATGAAAATTAGTTGTTTTTATGAAAGAATAGCCATAAAAGTCACGAGCTACAGATTTATGAACACGAGCTACCTGATTAAAATCCATATTAATAAAAATGTGAATTCAGTTTGGTGGCTAAATTGCTATGAGCTTACTATTAGTTAGATGTTGTTTAATTGTAAAACAGTTATTTCAACTTCGAAATACCATAATGATTTCTGACGCTTGCATTTCTTATTTTAAAAATCTATTTATTAAAAATTATTGACTTTTAAAGTGTTCAATATTTTTTTTAAAAGATCTAGAAATTTTAAGTGTTGTATTATCAAATAAAATAAGCTCCGAGGCCTTTAATACCTTTACCTGTTTTAAATTTACAATGTAGCTTCGGTGTATTTGAATAAATGAATCTGAAGGCAAAATATTTAAAGCCCATTTTAAAGTCTGCCTATCTATTTCGGGCGAAGTTTTAGTAGTCATGAAAAACTCTAAATATGGGCCATCAGATTTAATGTATTGAATATACTCTATTTTTAAAATCGCCTTACTTTTAAGTAAAATAGTAGGGTTTGATTTTGTATTTATTTTTTTTTCAAGGTTATAAGACAATTCTTTTAGAGTCTTATTTCTTGATGATAAAAGAGAATTTTCGTTTTCAAAGTGTACTTTTTGTTCATACATTTTAACAAATTGGATAATTATAGCAACGGAAAGAATGACAACCTCTAGTCCTACACCCATAAAAATAGGATTCAAAGTAAAAAAAGATTCTTCAATTATACCATATTCTATTCCAATATATGCTATCGTACCTAAGACAGGAAAACTAAAGGCAATAAAAAATATAATAGCATTTGTTCTTTTGGTTTTATAGGTTTTAAATGCAGCTATGAAAGCCAAAATAAAAACACAAAAAACCAATATGTACATTATATTTAAAAGCCAAACTGTATACGATTGATACAAGTCAGTAAAACAAATCCAGAAAAGTATGCTTATGATTAAAAGTATATTTATAAGTTTAAAAGCTTTAACGATGATAGATATCTTTGTTGCAATATTTAAAAATTTATTTAAAAAGAGGGTGCTAGAAACAGTAATTAATACAATTAGAATAACACGCGAGTAATTATTAAAGTGTTGTGATTGGGGATATAAATACTGAAACGAAAAGCCTAGTGTTGTAAATAAATATAAAATGACGAAGAAGGTGTAAGCTCCATAATAAAGAAATAAAGACCTACGTGCAATAATACCAGCAATTATGGCCATAATGCTAATAAAACATAAAACACCAAAAAAGATTCCATAATATAGGTTTTGTTTTATTTCAAATTTTTCAAATGTATTTTTATTCCAGAGGTATATTGGAAAACTAACAGAAGCATTTCTTTTGTCTATCATTAAATAATAAGCTGTTTCTTTTGGGCTATTATTTATAGGAAATATAAACCGTCTATTTTTGTAATTACGGTCACTAAAAGCCCGATTACGATCACCACCAAAACCTATTTTAGTAAAACTAGTATCTGTTTTTTCATAAAGTTCAACTTGGTCTATAAACGGATTGTTAAGTTCGAGTAACAACTGTTTTTTAGGATGCTTTGTCCAAGGAATCTTAAAGTATAGCCAATAAAAATTCTGTGAAAAACCTTGGCTTTCTACTTGTTGGCTTAAGGGGAGTGCTTCCTTTTTAATAAGACTATCTATTTGTTTTACAGTATAGGTTGCCTCGGTTTCATATATTTTGGTGTAAGAATTAAAATTTATTTTTTCTTTAAAAGGTAATTCATCAAGAAAATCAGTCTTGTTTTGTGCAACTGATAAAAAAGGTACTATTAGTAAGGACGCAAAAATAACTATAAACGAAGTATTTACATTAAATGTTAAAATAGATAGTAGGTGCTGTTTTTTTTTCAAATCTTTTTCTCTAAGCTTATTAATTTGTACATATACTTATTGTGGTTCTGTCTCATCTATCAAATATAATTATAAAAGTTTATTTTGCATCTTGATTTACGAAGCTAATGATATAAATGATTTATAGTTTGAGTCCTTAGGATTCAACAGTTGATTTTTATTTATCATTCTAACTTCTTCTATGCCTGATATGGTTCGCTTTGCTGATTCAAAATCTTTAAAACCTAGACCTAATATTATACGCCATTTTATCATTCCATGGTCTTACTGGAATTACTACATTAGAC
>DIAL01000137.1:518-3845 GCA_002414705.1 Flavobacteriaceae bacterium UBA5079 | reverse complement strand
AAGAACACAAAAAATATACAAAACAGAAAAGGTAAAATGTTTGGTTATCAAGTCTTAGGATTTGGTTCTGGAGGTGCTTCAGCACCACCTTATCCAGAAGCAACTGGTGGCACTGTTTCTGAAACCGGTAATTTTAGAATTCATACATTTACTGGTGACGGTACTTTTGCAATTACAGGATTAGGGACTGAGGATAATAGTTTTCAAATGGATTATTTAGTAGTTGCCGGAGGCGGTGGAGGATTTACTTTTGATGGTAATAACGGCGGTTATGGAGGAGGTGCTGGTGGCTATAGAGAAGCTAATGCTACTTATGCTCCTACTTCACCTTTAGGGAATTCTAGTGGACAAGTAACTTTATTAGCAGCAGGAAATTTTGCAGTCTCTGTTGGAGCTGGTGGTGGTCGTTCAGGTTACAATCAGCAAGATCCTACTAGAGGTGGAGTTTCAACAATAGGTTTTCCCTCTGCAATTACTTCACATGGTGGAGGATCTGGAGATTCAGGAGGATCAGGATCTGGAGGAATGCCTACTAGCCCTAGTGGTAAAGCTGGTAATACACCTCCATTTAGTCCACCTCAAGGTAATCAGGGATCGGATAGCCCTTCAACATCTCCTCCTTTTAACAGCAGAACTGGCGGCGGCGGTGGCGGTGCAACAGCAGATGGTAGTGGAACCGGTGGCGGAGCAGGAGCAATTTCTACAATTTCAGGATCTAACTCAGCTACTTTATCTATAGGTGGAAACGGTTGGCCGGGATCCAATGGACAAAGCGGAGGTCCCAACACTGGAAGAGGTGGAGACGCTGGTAATCCTAAAACAAGTAATGCAGGTGGTGGTGGATCTGGACTTGTTGCTATAAGGTATAGGTATCAATAATGGCACATTTTGCAAAATTAAATGAAAACAATATTGTACTAAGTGTTCACGCAGTAGATGATGTTAATGTACCCACGGAACAAGATGGTATTAATTTTTTAAAAAAAGTCCATGGTTGGGAAAAATGGAAACAAACTTCTTACAGCACTAGCAATAATAAACATTATACATATGCAGCTGATGGTACTTTTTCTCTGTCTGCGGATCAAACAAAAGCTTTTAGAGGAAACTATGCAAGAATAGGATCAACATATAATGAAGGTTTAAATATTTTTCTTTTTTCAACTCCGTACTCAAGTTGGGTTTTTGATGAAGCGAATGCTACGTATAAAGCTCCTGTAACTTTTCCTAGTATTAATACTTATACTTCAGGATCAGATACAATCTTTTATGACATCCAATGGGATGAGAATAATGTTAGGTGGATTGCAAAAAATGAAGAGAATGATAATTTTGTTTGGGATACAAACACAAGTTCTTGGACATCAGTATAAAAACAATTTACTTTTATTTTAAATAGTGTATATATCTCTATATAAAGATATATATGTTTACTAAATTATTACAAAAAACTCAGATATTAAAGTTTAAAAAATCTACATTAGCTTTGGTAGATAACTTAGTTATTTCAAATCAAATTGATAAACAATTTAATGTTAGAAATATTTTTAAAAAAATATTAAACTCTAACAACGAACTTATTAAAATAAATTTACCAGAAATGCATACGATAGGAGTACACATAATAGATAAAAGTGCTACAGACCTTGATCTATGGTTAAGACATTTGCCTTGTGCTGACAACACGGCTTATAAAATTACAAACAATAAATCTAAAAAATTAATTTCTACTGTATCTAAAAATATTCCTGACTGTGCTCAGTATAGTTTTTTATATGTTGCTAAAGGTTCTGGTGAAATATATCTTGAATGGAGAGATATTATAAATAGAAAAAGTTGGGAAACATTTTCTTTAAAAGAAAACGATATCATTGGTTTTAGTTCTGATATTAAATTTAATTTAAAGTCTAATAATAAATTTTATTCTATACTATACAAATATCAAATAAACCATGAATCTTAAATATAAATATTGGATTTTTCCTGGACAGTTATCACATAAATTTTGTGATGAGGTAATTAAACTAGGAAATAAACTTAAAGAAGAAAAAGGTTTAACCGGATCCGTTGGAAAAAATGTTGCGTCAAAAGAAGATCATTCAGTAAGAAACTCAAGTCTTACTTGGTTAAATGAATTATGGATATACAGAGAAATTCAAAACTATGTAGTTATGGCAAACAAAGTAGCAGGGTGGAATTTTAAATGGGACAGCTCTGAAGATTTTCAATTTACAAAATATAAATTAAATCAACACTATGATTGGCATTGTGATTCTTCTCCAGAACCATATAAAGATAATCTTAATAAATTATATAACGGGAAGATTAGAAAATTATCTACAGTACTTTCTTTATCTAATCCAAAAGATTATAAAGGGGGTTCATTACAGTTTCAATTTAGAGACCACAGGGAGAAAGCTGGTGAAATACATGAATGTGAACAACTTGCAGAAAAAGGATCTCTTGTTGTATTTCCTTCCCATATATATCATAGAGTAACACCGGTCACTGAAGGAAAAAGATATTCTTTAGTAAACTGGCATTTAGGAAAACCGTTTGTATGAAAAAAAATAAATTTTTAAAAGATAAATATTTAATCATTAGGAATTTTGTTCCAAAAAATATAAGTAAATTTTTATTTAGTTATTTTGTAAATAAAAGAACAACCGCACAACATTTGTTTTCAACAAAATACATATCTCCTTTTGAAAAAATATTCGGTACTTTTGGAGATTCTCAAATAAAAAATAAAAAAACTTTTTGTATGTATGGAGATATAGCAATGGATACATTATTGTATAACTCTCTTAGTTCATTAAGTAAATCTATTGATATGGAACTATTTCCTACCTATAGTTTTGGAAGAATATATTCACAAGGAGATGAACTACATAAACATAAAGATAGACCATCTTGTGAAATATCTGGAACAATAAATTTAGGTGGGGACCCTTGGTCTATATTTTTAAAAGACTCCGATAAAAAAAACATTGAAATAATTTTAAAACCCGGTGACATCTTAATGTATAAAGGAGCAGATTTAGAACATTGGAGAAAACCTTTTATTGGTAAGATTTGTGCTCAAGTATTTTTACACTACACTACTAATAAAAATAAAAAAAATATTTATGATGGACGACCCATGTTAGGTTTACCACCTTATTTTAAATCAAAATAATGTTAAATGTTATAAAATATCAAAACAGTAAAAAATTAATTAGTCCCCTAGGTTTTCGCAAAGACTGGTGGTTTTGGAAAAATAATATAAAGTTAAATGTAAAAACAATTACTTCTTTTCTTTTAAAAGAAGAAATAAAAATATTAAAA
>DIAL01000137.1:0-390 GCA_002414705.1 Flavobacteriaceae bacterium UBA5079 | reverse complement strand
CTATAAAAGATAATCAAAATTTATTAAAAGTTAAAAAATTTATTAAAAAAAATATTAAAGATTTAACCTTACAGTACAATTTGAACTACAAAGAAGTTTATATAAAGAGCTGGTTTAATGTTTTAAGAAAAGGAGAGGAAATCAAACCCCATGTGCATGATGAAATAGATACAGCTGAAATGTCTTTTATTGCAGGAAATTTATTTATAGAAGGAGAAGATACATATACTTTTTATCAAACACCTTTTAGTGATCAAGTGATAAAAATTAAAAACATTCCAGGAGATTTAATTCTTTTTCCTCCCTATATAAAACATTGGACTAATGTTAATAAATCTAAGAAACCTAGGTTATCTATTGCTTTTGACATACAGCCTTCTAAAGAATTTT
>DIAL01000101.1:84450-92440 GCA_002414705.1 Flavobacteriaceae bacterium UBA5079 | reverse complement strand
ACTTTTATATTTGGCAGACCATTCTTCCATTTTCTCAATAGGAATCATAATCAATTTCGCATCGGTTTCTGCAATGGCACGAATTTCACTCTTGGTACGACCCAAACAACAGGTAAGTGTCATAGCACATGTATCTCCTTTTTCTAGAAAATAAAGCAACAATTCATCACCATCATCATCCTGTCTTAAAATTTTTATCGCTCCTGTGAGAAGTAATGGCATGGATTTAACATAAGATCCTATTTCAATAAGTACATCACCTTCTTGGACTTCTTTTAAAACGCCTACTTGGCTAATTTCGGCAAGCAATTCTTTTTCAAAAAAATGATCGTAATTATCTGCTAATTCTTGCATCATATAATAAAATTTACTTCACGCAATATAACCATTTTTACATTCTTTATGAACTTGAAAATTACACGTTCTTTTTATGTAAACTTTAATATATTTCTACGACTTAAACTTGTATATTTCAAAATTATGCAACCATTTATATAAAAAATATCATCATGCAAAAAACCTATTACGATCCAGCAGACTTGAAAAAATTTGGTAAAATTTCCGAATGGAATGAAGAATTAGGTGCCAAATTTTTCGATTATTACGGGAAAGTTTTTGAAGAAGGCGCTTTATCCGAACGCGAAAAATCGCTTATTGCACTCGCGGTATCGCACACTATTCAATGTCCATACTGCATTGACGCATATACAGGAGATGGGCTTCAACGTGGTATAACTAAAGAGGAAATGATGGAAGCTTTACATGTTGCAGCTGCTATTAGAGGTGGTGCTAGTTTGGTTCATGGCGTGCAAATGATGAATAAAGTGAACAAACTTGATATGTAATTTAAACTGTTCCTGTTTTAAAACAAGAACTTTAAACCTAATCCATGATTAAATCCTTAAAGCAACAAAAAAACGCATTAGCAGATAGTAAACGTCAATTGGAGATTCTTTCTAATGGGATTTTTAAATCTGGTGAGTTACCAACTTTTAAAGACAAGATAGCCCAAAGTAATCAGTTTCCTTTACAAGCAAAAAAACTAGAAATACTACAAATAAATGTTGGTTATATGTGTAACCAAGTTTGTACACATTGCCATGTAGATGCTGGTCCAGATCGTAAGGAAATTATGACCAAAGAAACCATGCTGCAATGTTTAGAAGTTATAAAAAATACGGAAGCGCATACGTTGGATTTAACAGGAGGTGCACCAGAAATGAACCCAAATTTCCGGTGGTTTGTTGAGGAAGCAGCCAAAGCTGGCGTTAAAGATTTTATTGTGCGATCCAATTTAACCATTATTAGAGCCAATAAAAAATACTACGATTTACCAGATTTTTTTAAAAAACACAACGTACACGTTGTAAGCTCCATGCCACATTGGACACAAGGAAAAACAGACAAGCAACGTGGTGATGGTGTTTTTTCTAAATCCATAAAAGCCTTACAAGAATTAAATACTGTTGGCTATGGTATGCCAGGAAGTAATTTACGTTTGGATTTGGTTTACAATCCATCAGGCGCCTTTTTACCTGGTAATCAAGCAGCCATGGAAAAAGATTTTAAAAAAGCACTTTTAGAAGATTTCAATATTCAATTTCATAATTTATTTGCCATTACCAATTTGCCTATTTCTAGGTTCTTGGATTATTTAATTGCTTCAGAAAATTACGAAGATTACATGTATAGTTTGGTAGAAGCTTACAATCCTTCAGCTGTTAAAAACGTTATGTGTACGAATACACTTTCCGTAAGTTGGGACGGTTTTTTATATGATTGTGATTTTAACCAAATGTTGAATTTACCTGTTAATAGCTCTGTTAAGCATATTTCAGATTATAATGAAGATTTATTGGAAGGTAGAAACATTGTTATTTCTCAACATTGTTATGGCTGTACAGCTGGAGCAGGTAGTAGTTGTCAAGGAAGTGTGGTAGATTAAAAAACTTTATATATGTTTAAAAGTTTAACTTTTTTATTGGTGTTTTTTTCGGTTATTCAAGTCAGTTTGGCTCAAGATTCTTTGTCCCAATTATTAAAACGCTATAACAAAAACGATATCCCTTATATGTCTGTTCAAGAACTGGCCATGCCGAAAACAAATTATAAAATTTTAGATGCACGCGAACCTAATGAATATATAGTTAGTCATATTGAAAACGCCACATACGTAGGTTATAATCAGTTTCATTTAGAAACGGTTTTAAATGAAATTCCACAGAAAACGGATACCATTGTAGTGTATTGTTCTTTAGGTATTCGCTCTGAAACTATTTCCAGAAGACTAAAAAACGAAGGCTATACTGCTGTTTACAATTTATATGGTGGGATTTTTGAATGGAAAAACAATAACTTTCCAGTTTACAATAAGAATAATAAAGAAACAGATAGTATTCATGCATTTTCTGAATTATGGGGAAAATGGTTGAAAAACGGTGAAAAAGTATACAATTTAGAATAAAATATTCATGGGAATTTTATCAAATAACAACACCAATAGCGACCAAGATCAGGTTGCTAATTTCTATTTCCCAACATCTAAAAACGCCTTAATTATTTTTACAAGAAATCCTAAATTAGGAACATGTAAAACCCGATTAGCAAAAACTATTGGTGACGATGCGACTTTAGAAATTTATAAACATCTTTTAAAACATACAGCCGAAACAGCTAAAAAAATATCAGCAGATCGGTTTGTGTTTTATTCTGAAGCCATTGAAAAAGAAGATCTTTGGAATCCAGATTTTTTTAAGAAAAAACTTCAAGAAGGTACTGATTTGGGTGAACGTATGGAAAATGCTTTTTCAGAATTATTTCAACTAGGTTATGAAAAAGTCGTCATAATTGGAAGCGATTTATTAGATTTAAATGCCGAAGTTATTTCCGAAGGATTTCAAAAATTAAACCAATATAATTACGTTTTAGGACCAGCTGAAGATGGTGGTTATTATCTTTTTGGCATGAAACAATTACATCCAAAAATATTTAAAAATAAAGATTGGGGAACGGAATCCGTTTTACACGACACGCTTAAAGACCTTGAAAATAGTAATTTTTATTTATTAGAAACCTTAAATGATATTGATACCTTTGAAGATATTGAAGGTATTGAATCTCTCAAAAAATACTACATAAAATATGATTAAATATATCACAGAAACTACAGAATATTTACAAAGCAAAGGTTTTGAAAACCCTGAAATAGGTATTATTCTAGGAACAGGATTAGGAAAACTAATTGATGATATTGATATTATTGCCGAAGTCAGTTATAACCATATTCCTAATTTCCCAACGGCAACAGTTGAATTCCATAAAGGCAAACTGATTTACGGTATGCTTTCTGGAAAAAAAGTAGTGGTTATGCAAGGACGCTTTCATATTTACGAAGGCTATTCGCTACAAGATGTAACATATCCTGTTCGTATAATGAAACAATTAGGAATTAAAACCTTGCTGGTATCTAATGCATCTGGCGCTATTAATCTAGAATTTAAAAAAGGGGAATTAATGCTAATTGACGATCATATTAATCTGCAAGGTGGTTCGCCTTTAGCATTTAGAGGTGTTGAACAATTGGGTGAACGCTTTACTGATATGAGTGCACCTTATAACGCTGATATTAATACTAAATTCGAACAAATTGCTAAAGACAAAGGCATTACGCTCCACAAAGGTGTTTATGCCAGTGTGGTTGGCCCACAATTGGAAACACGAGCAGAATACAGAATGCTTAAAATTATAGGCGCAGATGCTGTTGGCATGAGTACCGTTCCAGAAATTATAGTTGCCAATCATTTAAATTTAAAAGTGGCTGCTGTGTCAGTTTTAACAGATGAATGCGACCCAAGTAATCTAAAACCTGTTGATATTTCTGAAATTATAGACATGGCAGGAAAAGCGGAACCACAAATGATTACGCTATTTAAAGAATTAATAAAAAGTTTATAGTAAATAATATTTCAGAAATCTACAGTAACTGAACACTAATTACCCAATACAAATCACTATAATATGAGCAATTATTTAGATACCACACACGACGTTTATAAAGAAGCAGCACTAACACCAGATGTTGGCCTATGTTGCACTACTAATCCTATATGGGAATTACCTGGTTTAAAAATTCCTAAAATTATGCAGGAAATGAACTATGGCTGTGGCTCTACGGTTCATGCACGCGACTTAACAAACAACCCAAAAATGCTTTATGTTGGTGTTGGAGGTGGTATGGAGTTGTTACAATTTTCGTATTTCAACCGCGAAAAAAATGGTGTTATTGGTATTGATGTAGTCGATGAAATGTTAGAAGCATCTCGGAAAAACTTCATAGAAGCTGAAGCGCAAAACCCGTGGTTTAAAAGTGAATTTGTAGATCTTAAAAAAGGGGATGCCTTAAATCTTCCTGTTCTGGATAATAGTATAGATGTGGCTGCTCAAAATTGTTTGTTCAACATTTTTAAAACAGACGATTTAAAAAAAGCCATTGCCGAAATGTATCGCGTGCTCAAACCACACGGAAAATTAGTCATGAGCGATCCAACCTGCGAGCAGCCTATGAATGATACCCTTCGTAACGATGATAGATTGCGTGCACTGTGTTTAAGCGGAAGTTTACCCATTGCTGAATATGTAAAAATGTTGACAGATGCTGGTTTTGGAACCATTGAAATTCGCGCTAGAAAACCGTATCGCATTTTAGATCCAAACCATTATCCAACAGATGAATTGATTTATATAGAATCCATTGAAGTGGCAGCCATAAAAGACCCAATGCCAACCGATGGTCCGTGTATTTTTACAGGAAAAGCAGCTATTTATTATGGTGACCAAGATTATTTTGATGATAAGGCTGGGCATGTTTTGGTGCAAAATCAACCATTAGCTATTTGTGATAAAACGGCTGGCGATTTAGCAAAATTAAACCGAAACGATATTTATATCAGTGAATCTACGTTTCATTATGATGGTGGTGGTTGCTGTTAGATAGTTTTAGTATAACTAGTCTAGAACCCTTTTTAAAATCAATTTTTATGAGAAATCGGATTGCTATTATTATAACATTATGTTTGAGTATTTCTGCTTATGCGCAAAAAATAAATCATGCAGATTTTACCGATTTCTTACAAAAACAGGTCACCAAAGAAGGCGCAGTAAATTATAAAAGCATAAAAACCAACGATGCCGAATTACATGCGTACCTCAACCAATATTCTAAAATTTCGCCTAAAGAAAATTGGTCAAAAAACGAAACATTATCCTATTGGATTAATGCTTACAATGCGTTTACTATTAAACTTATTATTGATAACTATCCTCTGGAAAGCATTAAAGACATTAAAAGCCCTTGGGATCAAGAGTTTATTCCAATCAACAATAAATTGCTTTCTTTAAACTATATTGAGCACGACATTTTGCGAAAAATGAGTGAACCTCGTATTCATTTTGCCATTGTTTGTGCATCTGCTTCTTGCCCACAATTGTTAAATGAAGCCTACGTTCCTGAAAAATTAGAAAACCAATTAACAACCGCAACCAAACAGTTTTTAGCAGATTCATCTAAAAATAACCTTCAAAAAGATGCTATAGAAATCTCTAAAATTTTCAAGTGGTTTTCTAAAGACTTCAAAGAAAATGGCAATCTAATCGATTTTTTAAATACCTATTCAGATATAAAAATATCTTCGGAAGCCAATATAAATTACATGGATTATAGTTGGGAATTAAATGACTAACACCATCTCCATTATTATTCCTATGCTCAATGAAGCCGAAAATATCGCTTCGGTTTTAGAACATCTTATAAAAAATTCATCAGCTAAAAATATTTCTGAAATTATTGTTGTTGATGGTGGGAGTAATGATGGATCACAAGAACAGGTTTTAGCCTTTCAAGAAACAACCATTACACTCCTAACTTCCAATAAAGGCAGAGCCAAACAAATGAATTTTGGCGCCAAACACGCTACAGGAAGTATTTTATATTTTCTACATGCCGATTCTTTTCCACCAAAGCAGTTTGATAAATTTATAATCCGTGAAGTCGAAAAAAATCATTTAGCTGGTTGTTTCCGTTTACAGTTTAATAGTAAGCATTGGTGGCTCCGTTTGGCAGGTTGGCTCACACAATTTTCTTGGCGTGCTAGTCGTGGAGGCGATCAAAGTCAATTTATTACCAAAGATTTATTTAACAATATTGGCGGTTTTGATGAACGTTTCACCATTTATGAAGACAATATTCTAATAAACGAGCTCTATTCTAGAAAGCAATTTGTGGTGATTCAAGAAAAAATTAAAACATCTGCAAGGCTTTATGAAAAGCATGGTGTTTGGACATTACAATATCATTTCTGGGCTATATATGTTAAAAAGTGGTTTGGTGCTTCGGCAGATGAATTATACACGTACTACAAAAAGTATATTTCTTAAAAATCTGGTTTCAAAACGGTTAATCTGTTAAAATAAAGATAAATCTTACTTAATAAAGTGGTAAAGTTGAGCGTTACTACTTTTGAAAAATATACTTTTCGCATCTAAACCAATTATCATGAAATTAACCAAACTTATCTTGGCTATTTGCTGCTTAACCGTATTTTCAGCAAAAGCCCAACGTACCATTTCTGCTGTAATAGTGGATTCTACCAAACAAGAACCTATTCCTTTTGCTACCATTTTAATAGATGAAAAAATAGGTGTAATTAGCAATGACAAAGGCGAATTTAACATCACTATTAATCGGAAAATTTCTGAAACCGATTCGCTATTTATAAGCTGTTTGGGTTATGAGCAGAAACAATTTGCCATTCAGAGTTTTACGGATAGCATCATTTCGTTAAGCACAAAAAATATAGATTTAAGCGAAGTTTTTATCACCAATAAAAATTACACAATAGATGAAATTCTAGACAAAGTTAAAGAAGGACTTAAAACCAATTATGATTTTGGTTTTACCAAGCGTAAACTATTTTACAGAGAATCATACTATACGAACATGTTGAAAATGGATGTTAAAATTGAAGAAACCACCATTCCCGAATTTAATCAAGCATTTGTAGATAGCATTATACGTTCTGTTCCAAGAAACACGGATCAACACACGGAAGTTTTAGGCGAATTATATGGCAAAATAAAACCGTCAACACCACAAAAAATGGCTATTTTAAAAGCATCTCGTTTATACGATAAAGAAAGCGAAGTGACTTTTGAAAATTACGAAAAACGGTTTAATGAAATTATCCGTAAACACGTAAAGCGCGATTCATATTTCAAAATAAAATCGGGTTGGTTTGGCACAAAAGAAGAAGTAGATTCGTCTTTCTTTGTTGATAAAAAGGAAGAAAAAGAAACAGCAGAGTTTATAGAAAAGAAAAAAGAGCAGGAAGCTAAACGTAAAGCTAACTTTTTGAATTGGAAAAAGGGATCTATTCATTATTTTGAAAATGCTAATTTCCTAGATGAAGATTCTGATTTAAATTTCATTGAAATATCTAATCGTTATGAGTTTGAAATGCAGAATTTTGCTTATTTCAATAATGAATTTGTTTATACTATTTCCTTCAAACCAAAACGCAGCGAAGATTTTGAAGGCACACTATATATTAATACACAGGATTTCGCCATTGTTCGTGTAGATTACAAAAATGTAAAGCCATTGCGTAAATTTGGATTATTAGGTATTTCAATTAATGAATATTTAAAAGAAGGTACATTTATTTTTCAAAAAAATGCCAACGAAAAATACACGTTAAAATATGCTGACGAAAGCAATGGACAGCAAGTAGGTATAAAAAGACCTTTGAAAATTATTGAAAAAAACAAAAACGTAAAAGGAAGACGTAAGCAAAATGAATTGGCTGCTGATATTCATTTTATTGTCCGAAATATTGATAAAAAAGAATTAATTATTTTTGAAACCGATTCTATTACTGAAACCGATTTTACAAATTTTACGGAAGTTCCTAATGTTACGCCAACCTATCTTCCTGCT
>DIAL01000101.1:71394-84359 GCA_002414705.1 Flavobacteriaceae bacterium UBA5079 | reverse complement strand
ATCCCGAGTTTTGGAAAGGCTATAATATTATTGAACCCAATCAAGCCATAAAAGATTTTAAGATTATTGAAAAAACGGAATAAAACTTTGATAATAACATATTAAAGAAAGTGAATCAAGATTATAGGATTACTATATTTTTGGTTCACTTTTTTATTTATAAAAGGCTTTTATAATGGCTTCAACCGGTTTGTTTTGAGGTGTAAACTGGTTATCCGCTTCGCCTCCACTATCTTCATGATTATGAAACCATTTCCATACAAATCCACCTGCAAACCAAGGCTCTTGCCAAAAGGTTTCAAATAAAGCTTGCGTAGTATTGGTTTGAGCTTCAAAATTTAAGGTCGTAATTTTATAATCGCTGACCCAAGGCTCTTTTCCTGTATAATCTGTACTTCTGTAGCCAAATTCGGTAAATAAAATAGGTTTATCAAACGTTTCAGAAATAGTTTTCATTTGAGTTTTATGTGCTAGCCAACCTGCTTTGGCATTCTCTACACTTGGTGTTTTTTCATCGCTTACAGGAAAATAAGCATCGACACCTATATAATCTAAATCACTCCAAAAAGGGGTTCGTTTGTATTCATCCCAATTAGCTGCATAGGTTAATTTCCCATGGTAAACTGCACGAATATCTTTAATTAATTCATGCCAAAATTCGGGTCTGTGCGCAATAAACTGTTCTAATTCTGTACCAACACAAAACATGGTAACCTGCTTGTCTTGTGCTAGTTTGGCATAATCTAAAATAAAACGAGAATAGGTTTGTTCCAATTCCAACCAAGCTTCTTCGGTAGGCATTTTAATATGACCTGTATATTCACCATGCCAAACCCAAATTTGTGGTTTCATCATAACGCGTAAATTGGCTTTTTGTAACACATCAATATATTGTGACACACCAGCATTCGTTTCGCCAAACCATTGCTTATCCGTATTATATATAATTTCTGGATGTTCTAGACTTTTAATAAACCCGAAAGGCATGATAGCTGTGTAATTAGCATTCACGTTTAAAACAGGCACTATATTTTCTTTAGAAATACTATCTCGCGAAGCCACAAAACTGACACCATTAATTTTGTAATCTTTCTTTACAGTCATACTACAAGAACATAAACAAAGTAACCAAAAAAGTGTAAATATGATTCTCATGGGTATTATTTTATCAACCTAAATATAAGCAAACTCAAACTGCTTTTTCAGGGTTTTAATCTCATCTAAAATAAATTAAAAATATTGACCAATCCCAAACACAAAACCTCTGCTGGAATCGTTAGAAAGACCAACACCATAATCAATTCTGAAAATAGCGTTAAATATTTTTTTATGAATAAACCTAACACCCAATCCTGAATAGACTTTTATATTATCAGAGTCTGCAAAATCACTTAATTCGCCTCCAGGATTGCGCCAAGAACCAGAGTCCACAAAGGCATTACCTTGCAAAACAAACCAACCTTTTTCTAAAACTGTGTATCTAAATTCTGAATTTAATACTATGGATCCTGTGCCTCTATCAATAACATTTCCAACGCCTCTAATATTTACATTATTATCTACTGAAAATGGTGCAAAGGGTGAATCGTTATTTGTGGATAAACCTAAACGCAATCGGTTAGCCCAATTGCCCTTTTTCCCTAAACGTTTTAAATATAAAAAATCATTCCATCCTATTACAAAATTCGGATTTAAATCATTTTCTGATGTCACAAATTGAAAGTTCAAAATACTTTTAAAACCTGATACATATTGATACGAATAGTCTAAATTATCATACTTGTAAATTAATTTATAAAGTATTTTGTCTACTTTAAGACTTAAAGGAACACTACTATTTGTAGCGCCTGCAACATACTCGTAATCTTCTGTAAAGAAATTAACTCCAAGTTCAAAATGGTTATGGAAATCCAATTCATACAAGCCTAAAACTTCAAAGCTATTGTTGTTGTATTTATAATCTGCTGTAGTATTATCAAAAAAAAACAGGTTCTAGTGTTGTTAAATCCATGTAATTTAACGCTATACCAAACTTTCTATTAAACAAATATGGTGCTCTAAAATTCACACTGAATGAATTATAAATATCCTTTTGGTAAAAGCCACCAAAAATGAGACCATGGCCAAATAAATTAAATTCATATAATCCAATTCTATACGCTAACGCCTCCTCATTGGACGTGTAAATATTTGCCGAAGGAATTATGGTGAAATTCTCTTCAATATTATAATACACGTTATATTGATTATCATGGGAATAAAATACTTGATAATAGGCATGAGAAATACCTGGTAATCGTTTTAGTCGTATGATATCTTTTTCTAAAACAAGTGAATCTAGTAATGCTCCTGGTTTAATAGTAGACAGTTTCTTTATAAAATTAGGTTTTACTTTTTTATTACCTTGAATTATGAAATTGGATACTATATTCTCTTGGGAGAATATATTTGCTGTGAATAACCCAATAAAAATTAATACCCAAAATGACTTGATCATTATGTAAAAAAATTAGACCATTAAATTACAATTTCTAAAATAAAGTTCGGATACCAACACTAAAGGTTTGTCCTAAACCTTGAAAATTATGTCCTCTAATAAATTTATCAAAAGATGCTTCTAGGTTAATAACTTTGGTTAATTGATATTTACCACCAAAACCAAGTGAAGTTGAATTTTGTGCAAAATCATTTCCCAAATCAATTAAAAAGTTCTGTTTGGCATTTACATATACTGTAAAATTGGAAGATGGAAAATAACTTAAAAACGCACTAAACGGTACAAAAGCACTGTTGTTTGCAAATCGTTCGCCAATATTAGAATCTTCAGGATTGGCATCTACTGCTTTTTCTCCAAAGTTTAAACCAAAATCAGCTTGAGTAAACACTTGCCAATCGCCTCCTCCAAAAGTTTTATCAAAAAAGAATTTAGTTTCCCAATAAACACTTCGTTTATCTAAATAAGGAGCATTTGGTTTATCTTTAAACAACGGAAAGTAAACCGAACTGGTAAAAGAAAAATTTGGAACATTAGCAAAAGGCTGCACTCTAACAGAAGGTGCAATGGTAGTTAAACCACTTCTAGCGTCTACGTTATTATCTTCTAACTTTAAAACTTCCAACGCTCCAGCACCATTAAACGTATTGGCTCGAACCTGAAAAATAATACCAATATTTATTCTCGAATTTTTACTTAAACCCGTATAGGCTTCTGTTGTATTGGTAAAAAAAGTTTCTCTTGGAATAGAAACGGATTTACTTCCAGCATCTGTTCGTTCTGTTTGAGTGTATATACTGTTGAAAGACTTAATATCCCACTGTCCTTTTTTTAATAATTTTGAAGGTGTGTATTCCTGAATATTACTTTCTTGTGCAGCGTTATCTTGTGTGTCATCCTGTGCCGAAACTGAAAAGGATATGCTAATTAAAACAAGTGATAGTATTATTTTTTTCATGTAAATTTTGTGTATTAAAATATGATTATAAAATTCCTGAATAAGTAGAAATGTTATTGTTTATTTAAGTTCCAATTATAAGGAAAGTAAGATAGTTTAAAATCATTGGGTATTTTTTCTGTTCTGTAGGTGTTTATAAAATCTATTTCCGATTTACCATTCATGGTGAAATCGGCTTTGTACCATTTTAATATTTCAGAACCTTCTACCCGCTTCTTGTTAACATTTACAATTAAAAAATTTCCGTTTAAAGCTAATGCCGTTTGTTTGTCCAACTGACTATTAAAAGTGCTAGGTAGATAAGCTTTATTAATTAAAGGTGGACAACCAATGGCACCACAAACAAGAACAAAATGAAAACGAGGATCCTGAAATTTAGCACGTAACAATGTGTGTTCAATATCATTTAGTGTAATTTGCTTTCCAGCCAAACTGTAAGTGTTTTTGTCGAAGAAACCTGAATCGTCTAATGGCGATTTTGTTGGATAATTATCTATAATTCCTTTAATAACAGACAAATTGTACGCGTTTACCCAAAATGCTTGGTAATTCAAGTTATCCGTTTCAGAAACTGAAATTGTTTCGGCCAGTTTTAAAACTTCATTTAATTTGTCTGGTTTTTTGTGGATTTTTGAATAAGCCACATTCCCGTTTAATACACTTTCTTTAAAAAAAGCATCAGCTTTACTGAAAAAGGTTTCTAAATTTTGAGCCTGCAAATTATTAACAACAAAGAAAACTAAAACTATAACACATATTTTTTTCATAATTTATAATATATTACAAAGTATTCATATTTCTGTCGCATAATATGTTAGGTAACTTACAAAAAATAGCATTTTAAAATTTTTAATTTGATAATTTATAAGTTTTCAACTTTATTATCGACTGAACACCAAATTAGTATTTTACATGGAGCATATTGTTATAATAGGAAATGGAATTTCAGGCGTAACTGCTGCCAGACACATTCGAAAATTATCAAATAAAAAAATCACGATTGTATCCGCAGAAACTAAACACTTTTTTTCACGTACCGCCTTGATGTATATTTACATGGGACACATGAAATATGAGCACATCAAACCTTATGAAGACTGGTTTTGGGAGAAAAATAGGATAGAACTCAAATTGGGATTTGTAAATCAAATTGACACGACCTCCAAGACTCTTCATTTTGAGAAAGGTGATTCTTTAAATTACGATAAACTCATCATTGCCACAGGTAGCAAACCCAATAAATTTGGTTGGCCAGGACAAGATTTAAAAGGCGTACAGGGATTATATAGCAAACAAGATTTAGATAATTTAGAAATTTATGCACCAGACAATACTGTTTGCAAGCGTGCTGTGATTGTTGGTGGTGGATTAATTGGAATTGAATTGGCAGAAATGCTTCATTCAAGACATATTCCAGTGACATTTTTAGTACGCGAAAATAGTTTTTGGAATGGCGTTTTGCCTGAAGGCGAATCTGAAATGATTAACAGAGAAATAATAAGAAACGGTATCGATTTAAGGTTAGCTACTAATCTTAAAGAAATAATTTCTGATACTACTGGAAAAGTAAAATCTATTATCATTGAAGAAACTGGTGAAGAAATTCCTTGTGATGTAGTTGGTTTAACTGCTGGTGTTTCGCCTAATATCAATTTTATTAAAGATTCTGGAATAGAAACCAATCGTGGTGTTTTAGTTAATCGGTTTTTAGAAACCAATATTCCAGATATTTATGCCATTGGCGATTGTGCTGAACAGCATGAAGCTATTGGTAACCGCAGAGCTATTGAAGCTGTTTGGTACACTGGACGGATGATGGGAGAAACAGGGGCGCAAACCATTTGTGATAATCGACTTGAATATAAACCAGGTCATTGGTTTAATTCTGCCAAATTTTTTGATATTGAATATCAAACGTATGGTTGGGTTCATGGTAAAAAAGGACAACCAGACTATGAAACACATTTTCATTGGAAACATGAGGACGACAATAAGTGTATCACTATAGCATTCCATAAAGAATCAAGACAGTTTTTAGGCATAAACACATTTGGCATTCGTATGCGTCATGAATTTTTTAATCGGGTTTTATCAGAAAATCGTTCCGTAGAATATGTCCTAGAACATTTAGCTGATGCTAATTTTGATCCTGAATTTTATAAGCATTTTGAATTTGAGATTCAAAAAGAATTTGAAGTAAAAACTTTAGACTTGATATAGACCACACAGGTTCTAAAAAGAAAAACAATCAACTATGAGTCAAAAATTAAATCACAGCCTATCATTAGCAAAACCTGATGCCTACCACACATCAGGAAAGCAAAAACTATTTCTTGCCATTGGTATGATTGGCTTATTTGTATTAGTATTAACACTATTTAACTTTGATGAATTTTCTGTTTGGAGTTTAATATCAGCCATTTCACTAATAGCTTTAGGTATTACAGGCTTCGCCACGGATGCATATATAAATAAACCCGAAGGCATTAAAAATAATGGTGTTTGGTTTAAATCCATTTCCTCAAGAGGTCTTTCTGGTTGGCTAACTGGTTTAGTTTTAACGCTGTTTTATATAGTATTATATTTTTATCCGTACTTATTAGGTTTAGGGAAAGATGGGAGTGAAAATTCCGGATTAGTTGCTTTTTTTGATCCATTGAGCAAACTTTTAAATGGTGGACCAGCCAGTCAATGGTTTGTTTATGGAACCCTTTACACCATGGCAATTTTATTATTTGGTTACAAGTTTTTGTTAAAATATAGACACAATCGGTATGAGCAATTACGAACCTATTCCGTCATGTTTTTTCAGTTAGCTTTTGCTTTTCTAATTCCGGAATTTATGGCACGATTGAATTCGGAAACCTTTAGTTTACCATATTATGACTTAAAGAATATCTGGCCTTTAAATTATTATAATTTCGAACAATATCGTGTTGATTCATTCATTAGCGCTGGTGATGTTGGCTTAGGAATTTTAATATTTGGTGTCGCTTCTATTTTTATAATCACGCCTATTTTAACGTATAAATACGGAAAACGCTGGTATTGTTCTTGGGTTTGTGGATGTGGCGGATTGGCAGAAACTGCTGGTGACCCATTTCGTCAATTAAGTGATAAAAGTCAAGTAGCCTGGAAAATTGAACGTTGGATTGTGCATAGTGTTTTAGTGTTTGTGGTGCTCATGACAACAGCAGTTATTTACAGCTATTTAGGTTATGATTCCGAAAAATACTGGCTGACTAAAGATGTTTTCTTATTATCAGTTGCTGGTTTTTTAACACTTATTTTTACTTTAACCATGATTTTCAAACGTCATGAATTAGGTAAAGATGCACGATATGGTGCTATTGGCTATTTTGTTATTATTCTAGCACTAATTGGTTTTCATTACTTCTCAAACCAATCAAAACTCTTTATTTTTGAAGCTGAAACATTACGCTCATCTTATGGATTTCTAATTGGTGCTATTTTTTCAGGCGTTATTGGAACTGGCTTCTACCCGATTTTTGGAAATCGGGTTTGGTGTCGTTTTGGTTGCCCTATGGCTGCTATTCTTGGATTTCAACAACGTATGTTATCTAAATTCCGAATCACTACAAATGGTGGTCAGTGTATTTCTTGCGGTAATTGTTCAACATATTGCGAAATGGGAATTGATGTTCGCGCTTATGCTCAAAAAGGCGAAAATATTGTTAGATCCAGTTGTGTAGGATGTGGCATTTGTTCTGCTGTATGTCCAAGAGGTGTTTTAAAATTAGAAAATGATAGTATGAAAGGACGTATTAATCCAAATGAGATTTTATTGGGAAATGATGTGGATTTAATGGATTTATTAAATCAGAAATAATGCGTTTAATTCTATTATTTTTTCTTTTTACGGTTTCGGTTTGTGCCCAAAAATCCTATCAAAAAAACTATTTTGATACTGGTAAAATAAAATCTGAAGGCTGGATAATCAATGGAAAGAAAACAAATTACTGGAAATTTTATTACCAAAACGGTTTACTTGAAAAAGAAGGTCATTTCTCTAATAATAATAAAATTAAGTATTGGTATTTTTACCGACTAAATGGCAAAAAGGAAGCAGAAGGTCATTATGCTAATGGCAAAAAATTAAAATGGTGGGTTTATTATAACGGAAATGAAAATGTAAGTTATAAATGTCAATTTAAAAACAATTTAAAAGACGGTTACTGCCTTCAATACGAAAACAATAAAGTGGTTTTAGCACAAAAATATAAAGATGATAGGCTCATTAAAGAATGGACAGACATGGAGAGTTTCAAAAAAGACAATAATTTAAGAGACCTTAAATGAATGTAATTAAAGTTATTATTCCAGCTTACAACGAAGCTAATTCCATTGCACATGTTATAAAAGATATTCCTAACATTGTTAATGAAATTATTGTAGTTAGTAATAATTCCACGGACGCAACTGAAAACAACGCCAAAAACGCTGGAGCAACTGTTTTAACAGAAAACAAAAAGGGTTATGGTTATGCGTGTTTAAAAGGCATGGACTATGTTGCAAATCAAGAATCTAAAACAGATATAATAGTCTTTTTGGATGGTGATTTTAGTGATTATCCCGAAGAATTAACCAAAATAGTCCAACCCATTCTAGATAATGAAGTTGATTTTGTTGTAGGAGCACGCACCAAATCACTACGCGAAAAAGGATCTATGACTATTCCTCAAATTTTTGGAAATTGGTTAGCAACTGCGCTTATGAAGCTTTTATTTAAATCCACTTTCACGGACTTAGGACCTTTTCGTGCCATAAAATATGAGAAACTCCTTGCGCTAAATATGGAAGACAAAACCTACGGCTGGACTGTGGAAATGCAATTAAAAGTACTAAAAAAAAATATTACATATCTTGAAATTCCCGTTCATTACAGAAACAGGATAGGTATTTCTAAAGTTTCTGGAACCGTTAAAGGTGCTGTATTTGCAGGCATAAAAATATTAGGTTGGATTTTTAAATACGGATTAAAGAAATGATTTTAGAAACCACTATAATAGTTATTTATACCATTGCGCTTTTACTCATTTTTCTATATGCACTAGCACAGTTAAACTTAATGATTAACTATCTATCTGCAACGAAACGCAAAAAAAATGACCTGAAATTTAATTTTCAAAATCCGAATGAAATTCCTCATGTAACCATTCAATTACCTGTTTTCAATGAGCTATATGTTATGGAACGCTTATTGGATAATATTGCAAAAATAGAGTATCCTAAAGATAAATTGGAGATTCAAGTTCTGGACGATTCAACAGATGAGTCTTTGCAAAAAACAGCAAAACAAATAGAATTACTTAAAAATTCAGGTCTGGACATCAGGCATATATGCAGAACAAACCGAACTGGCTTTAAAGCAGGAGCCTTAAAAGAAGGATTAAAAACTGCTAAAGGTGAATTTATTGCGATTTTTGATGCCGATTTTTTACCAAAACCCAATTGGCTTAAACAAACTGTTCCTTATTTTAAAAACAAAAAAATAGGTGTTGTACAAACACGTTGGGGACATATAAATCGGAACTATTCCATTCTCACAAAAATTCAGGCATTTGCGCTAGATGCGCATTTTACCCTGGAACAAACTGGACGTAATAGTAAAGGGCATTTTATAAATTTTAATGGAACAGCTGGAATTTGGAGAAAAGCCTGTATTCTGGATGCAGGAAATTGGGAAGGTGACACACTTACAGAAGATTTGGATTTAAGCTACCGTGCACAACTAAACAATTGGGAATTTAAATATTTAGAATATGTAGAAACGCCTGCCGAACTTCCCGTAGTTATAAGTGCAGCGCGATCGCAACAATTTAGATGGAACAAAGGTGGTGCCGAAAATTTTCAGAAAATGTTCCTCAAAATTTTAAAAAACAAAGATGTTTCAGCTAAAACAAAAGTTCATGGGTTTTTGCATTTACTGAACAGTACCATGTTTTTAAACATACTAATCGTAGCTATTTTAAGTATCCCAATGCTCTACATAAAAAACGAATATGGGCATTTAAAAGCTTACTTTTTTGTGATGAGTTTCTTTGTTATTAGCACGTTTATTTTCTTTATCTGCTACTGGGTTATGTACCGAAGAATATATGGATCTAAATTCAAAGATTTTATTCAATACATCGTTATGTTTATCACCTTCTTTTCTATTGCCATGGGTTTTTCTCTACACAATTCTATTGCTGTTTTAGAAGGTCATTTAGGTAAGCGTAGTGATTTTGTGAGGACTCCAAAATTTAATATTAACTCCATAAAAGATTCCTGGAAAGACAACAAATATTTGAAGAAAAACATATCAGGACTTGTTATTTTTGAAGGGCTTTTAATGCTTTATTTTGGCTTTGGCATGTATAGCGCTTTTGTAGTCGGTGACCAAGGAGGCGATTTTGGCTTATTTCCGTTTCACCTCATGCTATTTTTAGGTTTTGGGTTTGTATTTTTTAAGTCGTTAAGAAATTAATATTTTTCATTAATATAATTGTTAATTATTATATTTAGCTCATGCCAATTTCCAATTTCATAAAGCTTTATAAATTTCAGTTACTACTCGTACTGTCTAGTTTGCTTTTTTATTGGGCTTTTGCTTATAATTTAGTCCGAACAGATTCTATCAAACTGCTTATGCTTTATACAGCATTGTTTGTCGTTTTTTATAAACTGATACAACTTACCAAACATAATTTCCAGCTATTAACATGGTTTGCCTTTGGGTTTCGCGCCCTTTTTATTTTAGCTATTCCGAATCTTTCTCAAGATTTTTACCGCTTTATTTGGGATGGACGCATGATCTTAGAAGGTTTTAATCCCTATTTATTTACACCAGAATCGTTTATTTCATTAAATAAGTTTCCTGTAGCTCAAGCACAGGAACTTTATAGTGGCATGGGTTTTCTAAATGCGAGTCACTTTACCAATTACCCACCATTAAACCAATTGTGTTTCGTTATTGCTGGTGTATTGGCTGGTAAAAGCATTTTGGGTTCGGTAGTTGTTTTACGACTTATTATTATTGCTGCAGATTTTGGGGTTCTTCATTATGGTAAAAAACTATTAAAACAATTTAAACTTCCTGAACAACTTATATTCTGGTATATTTTAAATCCATTTATAATAATTGAATTAACAGGGAATCTTCATTTTGAAGGCGTGATGTTATTCTTCCTTATTTGGAGTTTGTATTTATTAGAAAAAAATAAATGGCAATGGGCAGCTGTAGTTTTTGCTTGTTCGGTTTCGGTTAAATTAATTCCGTTAGTGTTTTTACCATTGTTGTTCAGATGGTTTAGAAAAAGAAATAGTGCAGATTCAAATATTCAGGAATCAGATAAAATTGATTTGTTTAAACTACTTTCATTTTATGGTATAGTTGGCATCACGACTATCTGCGTTTTCCTACCGTTTTATTCATCAGAATTTTTGACTAATTACACGAATACGGTTGCTTTATGGTTTCAGAATTTTGAATTTAATGCCAGTTTCTACTATATCTTTAGAGAAATAGGATTTTGGATTTCTGGTTACAATCAGATTGCTATTATTGGGAAACTGACAGCTATTTTTATTTTCCTTTTTGTAATTAGTTTGGCTATTTATAAAAAGCCAAAGAACACAAAACAACTTATTGCAGCAATGCTTATCGCCTTGACCGTGTATTATTTTTTGGCTACAACGGTTCATCCATGGTATGTGGCTACTTTAGTTTTATTGGGTGTATTTACCAATTACAAGTTTCCTTTAGTTTGGAGTTTTATGATTATTTTTAGCTATCTGGCGTATGCTAATTCTGTAAATTCCGAGAACCTCTGGATTATTGCATTTGAATATATAATAGTTTTTAGTGTATTTTTGCACGACATTTTTAAACCGAATTCACTTGAAACTTAATTTCCCCAAATTATTTAGACGTTTACTGCGTATTATTTCTGTTCTGTTTGGATTATATATTTTATCATTAATTTTTGTGTTTATCAAACAAGAACGTTTCTTTTTTAATCCGAAACATTTAGATAAAAATTATGCTTTCAACTTTCAAGAAACCTTTGAAGAACTGAATATTCCAGTTACAGAAACCGTTTCTTTAAACGCATTATTATTTAAAACAGAACAAATAAAAAAAGGTGTAATAGTTTATTTTCATGGTAATGCTGGTGCTATTCACGATTGGGGAAAACGAGCACCATTATATCTTGACAATGGATATGATATTCTGTTTTTTGATTATCGTGGTTATGGGAAAAGCAATGGCGAATACACTGAAGCACTGGAATTGTTTAATGATGGACAAAGGGTTTATAACTTTATAAAGGAAGAGTATTCAGAAGATGAAATTGTACTTTTAGGCTATTCATTAGGTTCTGGAATTGCTGCTTATGTAGCCTCAAAAAACAATCCAAAACAACTTATATTAAACGCGCCTTATTATTCTTGGAAAACGCTTATTTCTGAAGAAATTGCGCCACCTATTCCATCATTTTTAATTAAATATGATATGCCAACATATCAGTTTATTTCAGCAATAAAGTGTCTGATTAAAATTTTCTATGGTACACGGGATATTCTCATTAATCCGAAAACATATGCTGAAAAATTAAAAAAAATAAACCCTAATAATATTACATTATTTCCAATTATAGATGGTGGTCATAATGGATTGCATATTACAAAACAGTATTATGATGAGCTCAAGAAAGTTCTTTAAAAAAACAATTTCGCAATAAACATATCTACCACCTCAATCACGATAAGGATTATGATAATCCATTCCAATCGGCTACTTTCTTTATGATCCATGATACTTTTAAAAAGTTCTAAATTCTCTTTAATTATATCAATACGATCATGAATTAAATGATATCTATCTTTTAAATCGAAGGTTTGTTTTAGGGCTTGATTTAAGCGATTTAGCTGTTCGTCTTCCCAAGTACTTTCGGGTGAATCAAAAATATAAAGGTTTTCGGAAATTTTATTTTTTATGTTCAGAATTTTACCAATAACCCGTTTCAACTGATTACCAGAAATATCTAATTTCCCTTTTAACTCTAAATATTTTGTGTGCTTATTGGTTTCAATTAAAAGTGATTCTGTGATGTTTGAATAGGCATCTAAAGCGACAGATTGGGATACATTAAGCATAACCAAACGAATCATTTCAGGATTTACTTCTGGAAGAACTACTTTTTCAAAATCTACTTTTAATGTGTTTTCTACAATGTGAACGCTTATGGCTTCAGACATATCTGCAGGAATCATTTCAACACAATAGGGTTCTATTTCCTTTATTAACTGGGCCGTTTCATCAGGATTCATATTAAAAAAACTTACAATACCATAATGAAAAAGGTACATAAATTTTTCTGGAGCTACTTGATAAAACAATTCGTCACTATCTTGAAACAGCAATTGGTGTGCCAATTGCTGTTTACTTAATTTTATGTTGATAGTGCTCGCTACTTGAAAAGCAACTGCTGTGTACATTACTGCTTG
>DIAL01000101.1:69116-71282 GCA_002414705.1 Flavobacteriaceae bacterium UBA5079 | reverse complement strand
CTGTGTACATTACTGCTTGAAGGTTTCGGTTGGCTTTTTAAAGCACTTAAATTCTAACATATAACCATTTGGATCTTGAATAAAAAAAGACTTATGTTGCCCTATTTTACCTTCTAAAAATGTACTTTCTGTAACCAGTTCTAATCCTGAATCTTGTAGATTACTGTAGATTTTTTTCCAAACAATACTATCGACAATAACTCCAAAATGAAAAGCAGGTAATATTTTACCTTCAAATACATAATTGGGATTATTAAAATCGAATTTCGCAGCCTTAATAAAGGTTAATTGATGACCAAATAAATTGATATCAATCCAATTTTGGGTATGTCTACCCATATTTGCACCAATATTATTTACGTAAAAAGATTTTGTATCTCTTACGCTTAAACACGGTAATGACATGTGAAATGATGTTTCCATATAAACAGGATTAAAGCGGTTTTAAACTCTCTACTCTATAAATCACTAAATCTTCATCAGTTGGGTCAGGTGCTTCAACAAAAACTATTTTAAACTCCTGATCAATATAATTCTCGTCATTTTTTAAATCGTATTGTTTTAATACGCGTGGATGAACTTCCTCAAAGGCAAGTTCTTCTCCGTTATCGAACCAGAAGGTATAAAAACCATTCTCATAAGATTTAAAAACTGCTGTTCTCATTTTAAAAAAGGATTAATCAATCTCGTCTTCTGCGTCTTCGTCTGCTAACTCAATCTCTGGATCTTGAACAGCTTCTGGATCTGTATCATCAAAATCTTCATAATCATCCTCGTCATAGTTTTCCATGGTTACGGCTAACTTGGTACTTACTTTTACTAGATACTTCGTGTCGCTAGTTGTAACCTCAACAGCTTCAATGATTTCGTTTTTTGCATTTCTAAAGGAAACAACTTGATCTTCATCATAACCATCAGGATATTTTTCAACGAGTAGGGCTAAAATTTCTGGCGTAAGCTTTTTAAAGTCTACAATTACGCGTTTTAAATTATCATTTCTATTTTTCATTACTTGGGCAAATATTTAAACTTAAAAAAAAATAAAGTTACTATTTATTGTGATTAATTCGGATAACATCATAAAAATCTTTTCGTCTGTCTTTCAAATTCTTAACAGCGCCATGAGAATGAAGTTCTCGCAACAAACTCAAATCGACGTCAGCTACCAGAATCATTTCAGTATTTGGCGTGGCTTCAGCCTTAATCCCATTACTTGGAAATGAAAAATCGCATGGTGTAAATACGGCAGATTGTGCATATTGAATATCCATGTTATTTACATTTGGCAAATTACCTACACTACCTGAAATAGCAACATAGCATTCGTTTTCTACTGCTCTAGCTTGAGCACATAAACGCACACGAGAATAACCATTTTGCGTATCAGTTAAAAACGGAACAAAAAGAATATCCATGCCTTCGTCTGCTAATAAACGTGATAACTCTGGAAATTCCGAATCGTAACATATTAAGATACCTATTTTTCCGGAATCAGTTTCAAACGTTTGTAATTTATTTCCACGTTGCATACCCCAAACTTTGGCTTCATCTGGTGTTACATGAATTTTTTCATAACGCTCTACACTACCATCACGACGACACAAATATCCTACATTATATAAATTATCTCCAACCAATTCTGGCATACTGCCTGAAATAATATTAATATTATATGATATAGATAATTGCTTCAATTTATTAACAATGGTTTCAGTAAACTTGGCTAATTCGCGAATAGCATCTGGCTCATGCATGTGATTAAATTCTGCCATTAAAGGTGCATTGAAAAACTCTGGAAACACAGCAAAATCTGATCGATAGGCAGATACACTATCTATGAAATATTCCACTTGCTGCATGAGCTCATCCAGACCTGTATAAGTACGCATTTGCCATTGAATAAGCCCTAAACGAACAATTGTTTTTACTGTACTGGCCTTTTTATTGGGTTTGGTGTAATAAATATTATCCCATTCCATTAAAACAGCATATTCATTAGAAGCTGTATCACCTTCCAAGTATCCTTTTAAAATACGAACTGGATGAAAATCATTAGAAATTTGAAAGTTTAATACTGGATCATGAATTTCCTTACGTTTTACTTTTTCAAAGTATTCTTTAGGTGTTAAGTCTTTATGATGATGATAATTTGGCATACGACCACCT
>DIAL01000101.1:66535-68969 GCA_002414705.1 Flavobacteriaceae bacterium UBA5079 | reverse complement strand
CCACCAAAAACAATACCTTTTAAATTAAGATTTTCGCAAACTTCTTTACGGTAATCATATAGGCGTCTTCCTAAACGTAATCCACGGTATTTTGGTTTTATAAACACATCTATTCCGTACAAAACATCGCCATTTTCATCATGATTTTTGAAGGATTCGCCAGCTATAATATCTTCATACGTATGCTCATCATCAATGGTATCAAAATCTACAATAATGGACAAAGCACATCCTGCAATGTCTCCATCAATTTTAATAACAACTTGTCCTTCTGGGAATTTTCTTGTTAAATCTTCTATGTGGTGTTTTTTCCAATAGGAATTTAAGACGCCTCCATACGCCTCTAATGTTGTCGATTTTAATTCTTCATAATCGTCAACAGTTAGATACTTTAATTCAATATTTTCTATTTTTTGTGTTTTCATAATTACATACCTAGAAGGTAAGCAAAAATTAATGGTGCAACAATGGTTGCATCACTTTCAATTATAAATTTTGGTGTGTTAATATCTAATTTTCCCCAGGTAATTTTCTCATTTGGTACTGCTCCTGAATACGAACCGTAACTTGTTGTAGAATCACTTATCTGACAGAAATAACTCCAAAAAGGAGTTTCTGTACGTTCCATGTCCTGATAAAGCATAGGTACTACACATATTGGAAAATCGCCAGCAATACCGCCACCTATTTGGAAGAATCCGATACCGTTTTCAGAATTATTAGTATACCAATCTGCTAAAAAGGTCATGTATTCTATACCGGATTTCATGGTGCTTGCTTGTAATTCACCTTTTAACACATAGCTTGCAAAAATATTACCCATGGTACTATCTTCCCATCCTGGACAGATAATAGGTAGGTTTTTTTCGGCTGCCGCATACATCCATGAATCTTTTAAATCAATTTCGTAATATTCTTCTAAAACACCAGAAAGCAGTAATTTATACATGTATTCATGTGGTAAATAACGTTCTCCTTTAGCTTCAGAATCTTTCCAGATTTTCACAATATGTTCTTGGATTCTTCTAAACGCTTCTTCTTCAGGAATACAGGTATCTGTTACTCGGTTTAAACCTTTTTCTAACAAATCCCATTCATCTTGAGGTGTTAAATCGCGATAATTAGGTACGCGTTTGTAGTGAGAATGTGCAACAAGATTCATAATATCTTCCTCCAAGTTTGCTCCTGTACAAGAGATTATTTGCACTTTATCTTGACGGATCATCTCTGCAAATATTTTACCAATTTCAGCAGTACTCATAGCTCCAGCTAGTGACACTAGCATTTTAGCACCATTATTTAACTGATCTTCATACCCTTTTGCTGCATCTACCAAAGCGGCAGCATTAAAGTGTAAATAATACTTTTCTATAAATTGTGATATGTGTCCTTTAGTTGTCATCGTCTTCATTAAATTTAGAAAATTTATTAGAATTTTCTTTTGATTCATTAAAATTGTTATCGTAACTATCTTCAGCTGCATCGTCTAGAAACTTATAAGATAGCATTTTGTAATATAGTTTGGCTGCTAAAAAATCTGAAGAGCCTTCTGTTTCATTTGGGCAAAGCTCTACAATATCAAAACCTACTACATTTTTTTCCGCAAAAACCTGACGCAAGAATTCCAAGGTTTCATACCATAATAATCCACCTGGTTCTGGCGTTCCTGTACTTGGCATAATAGATGGATCAAAGGCATCCAAATCTATAGTGATAAATACGTTATCTGTCATCTGATCTATTGCAGAATCCATCCATGTATCATCTACAGCCATATCATGTGCAAAATAGGTTTTATCAAAATCCATAACAGTCGTTTCTATTACGTCCATACTACGAATTCCAACTTGAATTAAATTAGTCGTTTGGCTTGCTTCATAAAGTGCGCAAGCATGATTGCATTTGCTGCCATGATACTCTTTACGCAAATCGGCATGTGCATCTAATTGTAAAACTGTAAGGTTGTCAAAACATTCATTAAAAGCTCTAATTGTTCCAATAGAAATAGAATGTTCTCCTCCAAAAGCGGTTACAAACTTATTCCTTTTTATGTACTTTTTAGTCGCCTCATGAACAGCTTCTACCATTTTTTCTGGCGATTCATTTTCTGTAACAGGTTTCGCTAAATAAACTCCTTGTTTATAAACTTCGGTACCTGTTTCAATATCATAAAGCTCCATGTTTTCTGAAGCATTTAAAAAGGCCTCTGGGCCTTTATCTGCTCCCTTTTGCCAAGTGCTCGTACCATCATAAGGCACTGGAATTAATACAATTTTTGAGCTGTCTAATTTGGAATATTGCTCTTCTATTCCTGCATACGTTTTATTGTCCATGATAACCTAAAATTTTAAGTAAGTCTTCACTTTTTTGTTGTTCGCTAAATAATTTTGTGGTGATGTTGCCATCCGCGTCTTTATCAATTAAAATATGTTTT
>DIAL01000101.1:63510-66471 GCA_002414705.1 Flavobacteriaceae bacterium UBA5079 | reverse complement strand
TCATCTTTATCAACCAAAACATGCTTAGGACTCGGAATCAGACAATGTTGAAGTCCGCCAAAACCACCTATAGTTTCCTGATAAGCACCTGTGTTGAAAAACCCAATATAAAGCGGTTTTTCTTTGTTATATTTTGGTAAGTAAATAGCATTCATGTGCTGCTCACTGTTATAATAATCATCACTATCACAAGTTAATCCGCCTAAAAGAACACGTTCATAACTATCAAACCAACGATTTATTGGCAGCATAATAAAACGTTTATTAATTGCCCAAGTATCTGGCAAAGTAGTTATAAAAGATGAATTAATCATGTTCCACTTTTCGCGATCATTTTGCTGCTTTTGGTATAACACTTCATAAATTGCGCCTCCACTTTCACCTACTGTAAAGCTTCCAAACTCCGTAAAAATATTTGGAACTGCTACGTCTTCGTTTTCGCAAGCTAGTTTTATTTGATTCAGAATTTCATCAATCATATACTCGTAATCGAAATCGAAAGCCAGCGAGTTTTTTATAGGAAATCCACCACCAATATTTAAGCTATCCAACGTTGGACAAATCTTTTTTAAGCTGGTGTAAACTTTCAGACATTTTGCTAATTCATTCCAGTAATAGGCATTATCGCGAATTCCAGTATTGATAAAAAAGTGTAACATTTTAAGCTTAACTTTTTTATTATCTTGAATTTGATTCTTATAAAAAGGGACAATGTTTTTGTAGCCAATGCCTAAACGTGATGTATAAAATTCGAATTTAGGTTCTTCTTCTGATGCTATACGGATACCTATATTATATTTCCCTTTTATTTCTGCCGAAAGCAAATCTATCTCTTCGTAGTTATCAATAATTGGAATACAGTTTTTCTGTCCATTATTTATTAATCGTGCAATATTAGTAACATACTGTTCACGTTTAAAACCGTTGCTAATCACATAGGTTTTATCGGTTATTTTTCCTTCAGCTTTAAGGCTTTCTACAATATCAATATCAAATGCTGATGATGTTTCTATATGAATATCATTTTTTAAAGCTTCGTCCAAAACATGTTTAAAGTGTGAACTTTTTGTGCAGTAGCAATAATTATATTTGCCTTTATATTTGTTGTTTTTTATGGCTTTTGCAAACCAGCCTTTAGCACGTTGAATATTATTTGATATTTGAGGTAAATAGGTGAATTTTAATGGTGCTCCATAGTCTTCAACCAATTGCATAAGGTCTACGCCATGAAATTCTAGAGTTTTATCTTCCAGTTTAAATTCTTCTTGTGGAAAATCAAAGGTTTGACTGATTAAGTCAATATATTTAGTATTCATTAATTTTGATGTTTAAAATTTAAAGATATGGACTGATTTTTTATCAGTCATTAAGATAGCATTAAATTATATAAAAATCAAACTTGAATTTGAGAATGGGTCGTAGGAATAAAGCCAAACAAATGTTGGCTTGAAATAATATAAGAAACAGAAGTTAGCTCTAAAATTCGGTTACTTAATCGGTAAGCAGCTTTTGAAAATGACTTCCTAATTGTCAAAAGCCCGAACATAAAAACAGTTTTCATTTGTTCAGCTAAATGCAGTACAAATGAAATATATTTTTTTGAATTTCGAGCTTTTTTTTTATATTTTTTTAACCAATTTAAAACACTGTTTTACAGCATTCTAAGCGTGTTAATTTCTTGGATTGTAAGATGTTTCCAGTGACCTCTAGGAATATCTTTCTTGGTAAGATGTGCAATAGCTACACAATCAATTTTAATAAGATCATAATTTAGGTGATCAAAAATAGTACGGATTATAGTATTACCCGTATTTTTTATTTTTAAACCTATTAAATTTTTACTCTGACCTTCAATGTAACTAATTTCTTCAACAGCAACCAATTTACCATCTATTTTCAAACCTTCTTGAATGCTTTTTAAGTCTTCAAATTTCAGATTCTTATCAAGTTCTACTTGAAACAATCGTGATACACCATGTTTAGAATTAGTGAATTTTTTTACGATATCTTCATCATTAGTAAACAATAATAATCCAGTAGAATTTCGCCCTAAACGACCTATAGGTTTTACACGAGAATCTGTAGCATTTGCTACTAAATCCATTACAGTTCTACCTTTACCTTCACTGGTTGTGGTAGCAAAACCTTTTGGTTTATTTAATAAAACGTAAGCTTTTTTCTCTGGATTTATACGTCTGCCATCATAACGAACATCGTCTTCTAGTTTTACTTTATAACCCATTTCAACAACAGGTTTACCGTTAACGGTTACGAGTCCAATTGCAATATGCTCATCGGCTTCACGACGTGAACAAATTCCTGAATTTGCTATGTATTTATTTAATCGGATTTCTCCAGCATCACTTTTTTTATGGGTTGCTGGTTTGGGTTTTACAGGCGCATTTCCTCTAGCAAAACTTTTACTTTTGTTATGATTGGCTCCTCTACCAGAAACTTTATCTTTTCCGTCTTGCTGTCCTCTTCCTGCGGATTTTCCTTTTCCGCTACTTCCTTGCTGTCTGCTCATGATTACTAAATTTTAGGCAAAGGTAATACAATAGTTGAGATTTTAATGAATTAACCGTGAGATTCAATGCGCTAACTTTGAATATAAAAATTCCTATAATATTCTTGAAAGTACCAAATCTACATCTATAAGAAGAATACTAAAAACACCTGCTACAATTATAAATTTTAAAATATTGTGCAGAATTAAATAATGCGTTTTGGTTTTAGATATCCATAGTAATAATAGAAAAATTATAAGAAGCATAATACAGGTATAAAAAAACAAGTACATGTATCCTATTTCAAATTTATACAACACCAAATAACTTGGAATAAGCGCTAATAACGTTAATATCGTTAGCATAATTTTTGATGCTTTTTCACCATACACAACAGGAATGGTATGGTAATCAAGCACTAAATCACCTTTAATGTTTTCTAAATCTTTTGTCG
>DIAL01000101.1:62964-63412 GCA_002414705.1 Flavobacteriaceae bacterium UBA5079 | reverse complement strand
TTCTAAATCTTTTGTCAATTCACGCATGGAAACAATTAAAAACAAAAAAGTAGCATGTACAAAAATAACGGATTCAAAATTCCGATAATAAATAAAAATGGCAAAAAATGGTGTAATAGTTAAAATAGCGGATGTTAGATTCCCTATAAATGGTAATTTCTTGAGTTTATGTGAGTAAAACCAGATTCCAAAAATATAAAGCGAAAAGAACATTACCGCTCTGAACGACACATAACTAGCCATTATAACAGCTATGAAATTCAATAGAAAATAAAAGGAAAGCTTGGTGTTTTGGCTTACCAATCGGTCGAGTTGCGATTTATAAGGCCTGTTTATTAAATCTTTTTCTGAATCGTAAAAACTATTAATAATATATCCACCTGCAATAGTTGCTGAAGATGCTAGGACAAGCATAAACAAATTTAAGTCGAAAACTACTTCGCGCAAA
>DIAL01000101.1:62311-62776 GCA_002414705.1 Flavobacteriaceae bacterium UBA5079 | reverse complement strand
ATTATACCCACGAATAACCGAAAACAAACTAAAAAATTTTAGTAAAATGTGTTTTTGTCTGCGAGAAAACATGTTTGAAAAATTTAGAAGTTGTAAACGACCTCTAATTTATAATCTGAAAGGGATTTTTTGGCTTGTTCTATATCTTCAGTAAAACCTAAAATATAACCGCCTCCACCAGAACCACATAGTTTTAAATAATACTCATTGGTTTCAATACCTTTTTGCCAAAGCTCATGAAACTGTAATGGTATCATGGGTTTAAAATGATTCAATACAACTTTAGAAAGTTGCTTCGTGTTCTTGAAAAGTGATTTAACATCACCTTTAAGAAAATCATCCACACACGCATCTGTATGCTTAATGAACTGATTTTTAAGCATATTTCTAAAACCTTCCTGTTTCATATTTTCCATAAAAATACGAACCATTGGAGCGGTTTCTCCAACTACACCACTATCTAAT
>DIAL01000101.1:58797-62174 GCA_002414705.1 Flavobacteriaceae bacterium UBA5079 | reverse complement strand
CACTATCTAATAAAAATACAGCACCTTTTCCATCAGCTGTTTGCGACGGGATTCCAGTAGCTTCAATATTATCTTGGGAGTTGATAAGAATTGGAATACTTAAATAACTATTTAATGGATCTAGACCTGAAGATTTTCCATGGAAAAACGATTCCATTTCAGAAAAAATAGTTTTTAATTGAATTAATTTTTCACGCGTTAAATTTTCTAAAACGGTGATTTTATTTTGTGCATATTGATCATAAAGTGCAGCAACCAAAGCACCACTACTTCCTACACCATAACCTTGCGGAATGGAAGAATCAAAATACATACCTGCTTCCACATCTGCTTTTAAAGTTTCAATATCAAAAACAACCAATTCTGGATTTATAGTTTCTAAATAATCTGCAAAACGCTTTAAGCTTAAATTAGAATTAATAGATGCTTCTGTAGGGTTTTCAGCCACCTTTAAAGCACCATTATAAAAATTATATGGTATGGATAAACCTTTGGAATCTTTAATAATTCCATACTCTCCGAAGAGTAATATTTTTGAGTAAAAAAGGGGTCCTTTCATAACTGGTTTTCAGTTAGCAACATTAGTTAAACAGCAACTGATTAACAAAGATACATAATAAAATTATAATTGATTAGCACCTTGACCAATTTGGTCGCAAATAAAATGTTCGTTTTGGCAATATGCAACAAGCTCTTTGTTAATAAATTCCAACACTGGAACGGCATCTCGTTTTGGATATAATACGTGCACATTTGCTCCTGCATCCAAAGTAAAACTAACTGGCACTCCTGTTTTTTTACGGAAATCCCAGATAGCATGAATCACTTTTAGGGTATTTGGTTTCATTAAAATAAAATATGGCATGCTCGTCATCATCATAGCATGAAGTGTTAAAGCTTCACTTTCAACCAATCCAATGAATGCGTCCAAATCACCTGATTCCAGAATCATTTTCATTTTTTCAAGATTGTCATGAGCTTGCTGAAAACGATTTTGAGCATACGGATGATTATGCATTAAATTATGCCCAACAGTACTACTCACTTGCTTTTCACCTTTATCAACTAGTAAAATGGTGTCTTGATAATCCTTAAAAATATCATGAACAGGATACGGATATTTTGTTCCAAATAAATTGCTACTACCGTCTACTATCTTATTTTCTCCCCAAACAATTAAATCGCCTTCAATACTTCTGCAAGCAGATCCAGAGCCTAATCGCGCTAAAAATGATGCTTTTTGATTGAAATATTTATGAGCCTCATCACTTTCGTTCTGAATAACATTTAATTCTATAATCTGTTTTTCAACACTCATTAAACATAAAGCCAAGGCACTCATACCTGAAGCAGACGATGCTATTCCTGAACTATGCGGAAAGGTGTTTTTGGTTTCAATAATAAAATGATAATCCTTTAAAAAGGGCAAATACACCTCAATACGTTCAAAAAACGTTTGAATTTTAGGTTTAAAATCGTCTATTTTTTCGCCATCTAAAAAGACATCAAAGGAAAAAGTATCATGGGTTTCTTTTGCTTTATATGAAAGCGTTGTGATGGTTTTGCAATGATTTAATGTAAAGCTAATAGACGGGTTCTCTGGAATTTGATTTTCTCGTTTTCCCCAATATTTAATTAAAGCAATATTACTAGGTGACTCCCAAACAATTTGACCATTTGGACGCGTTTCTGGAAGGTTTTTCGGAATAAAGTGTTGTTCTGTCATCGACTCATTTTATGCTGACAAAGATAATAACTTTACCATTGTATTATAGTTTCTAGCCGTAGCAAAAGTTTTTAATTTTCGTTCGAAAAAATTTACATTGAATTTAGCCTGACCAAAACCGGTTTCACAATAAAAATAAATACAGTCGTTTATAATTTGGTATTCTTCACCTTTATAGATTTTTTCGGATGCTACATTTACCAATTGCGCGTCTGGAGTTTCGTGAAGCATGACAAAATAACTCGTTTTCTTTTTGTCTTCGGAAAATGGACAGTCATTAAAAATTCGCCCTACATCTTTTCTTTTTTTCACTAAAACAGATACCTCAAAACCAAATTGTTTTACAATAGCATCTTTAATTATTGATTCAATTTTATGACTGTTTTCTTCTGAAGATTCTATTATAACATTCCCACTCTGAATATACGTTTGTACGTTTTTAAAACCGCATGTCTTTAATAAATCACGTAAATCAGCCATCGGAACTTTTTTATACCCACCAACGTTGATGCCTTTTAAGAGCACGATGTATGTTGTCATTAGAAGTCTTGGGATTGATTTAAAAAGCGATAAACTAAAATACTATTTGGTTTTACCACATAATGAATTGAATAATTGAATTTTTCCAATGAAACAATTCGAACTTGATTGTAGCGAACTTGAAAAGCATTTGGAAATTCTTTAATCAACTCTATATGTTTGTCAACATCTGACCAAAACTCATTTTCGAATCCATTAAATTCCATAAAACATTTTGCTTTATGAAATTCAACCCTTGCTTCATCAGTAAAATCAAGATGATTAACGTCCATATTTCTTTTTAATGTCTTCCCAAGAATGTGTAATTAGCTCGCCGTTTTCATCACGTTCTATCATATCATCCATCATTTTTTTATATTCTTCCGATGGTTCGCTATAGCGCATAGCTGTATCTTCCAACATATATTCTATGTAGTTTTTTAGTGATCGCTTTTCCTTTTTGGCTTGCTTTTCCAAAATAGCAATGGCTTTATCGTCTAGTTCTATTAATTTTTTTGTCTTTCCCATAATATGTAAATTGTATATACTAAATATACATAAAACATATTAATCTGCTATAGATTTGGCTGCAATAAAAGCACCTGTCCAAGCATTTTGGAAGTTAAAACCTCCTGTAACGGCATCTATATTTAAAACTTCGCCAGCAAAATAGAGGTTTTTGTGAATGCGACTTTCAAAAGTTTTAAAATTGATTTCTTTTAAATCAATACCTCCTGCCGTGACAAATTCATCTTTAAACGTGCTTTTTCCTGTAACTTGAAAAACGGCTTTCGTGAGTTGATTACTGAAATTTTCTAACTGCAATTTATTTAAATCTGCCCAACGATCAGTTTCTGAAATATCTGATGCTAAAACCAATTTTCGCCATAAGCGTTTTGGCAAATCCATTTGTGCTGTTTTATAAACCGTTTTTTTAGCCAGCTGATGTTTTAATTCTTTTAACTGACTCAAACAATCATCAAAATCTTGCTTAATAAAATTGATTTCTATTTTAAATTTATAATCACGTTTAGCCAATTCCAAAGCACCAAAAGCAGACAACTTCAAAATAGCTGGTGCACTCATACCAACATGCGTAATTAAAAGTGGGCCTTCAGAATACAAATCCGTA
>DIAL01000101.1:43947-58706 GCA_002414705.1 Flavobacteriaceae bacterium UBA5079 | reverse complement strand
TTCCGTACCAAGAACCGAAACACCAACATCTTGAGCAACAACTCCAGGAATATCTTGAATACGTTCATCCTGAATATCAAACGTAAACAATGACGGAACTGGTTGCACAACTGAATGCCCAAGCTTTTCCAACAACTTCCAAAACTTCACACTGCTTCCTGTGGCAATGAGTAATTTATCAGCATGATAGGTTTCATCTTTTGTTGAAACTATAAAACCTTTAAAATTATCTTTCACCTCAATATTCAACACATTCTGGCTATACTGCACATTGATTTTTCGTGTTTTGGCTTCATTTAAAAAACAATCAATAATGGTTTGTGAGGTATTTGAAACGGGAAACATTCTTCCATCTTCTTCAATTTTCAATTCTACACCGCGTTTTTCAAACCACGCAATTGTATCGCCTGTCATAAATTGATGAAAGGGTCCTAATAATTCCTTTTCGCCACGTGGATAGTTCTGGGTTAATTCTGAAGGAATAAATTCAGCATGAGTAACATTACAACGTCCTCCTCCAGAAATCTTCACCTTCTGTAAACCTTCCTTGGCTTTTTCTAAAATGGTTATAGCTAAATCTGGATTTAGTTCCGCTATATTAATTGCTGCAAAAAAACCTGCAGCTCCACCTCCAATTATAAGTACATCTTGTTGTTTCATATTTTATCTGGAACATCTGAAATAATACCATTTACACCATATTGTTTCATTCTGGAAATAGTATCTGCGTCATTAACGGTCCATGTGTTGACTTCATAGCCTTGACTTTGAGCTAATTTCACATTATCAACTGTTAACAAAGCAAAATTAGGATGAATTATTTTAGCTTGAATCGTTTTCGCTACATCTATCGCTCCCGAAACACTCGCTTTTGTTAAAACTGCTAAAGGTATATTTTTATTGATTTGAAATGTATTTTCTAATTCGGTATGCTGAAAACTGGACACAATAAAATCAGCATAATTCCAACCATGTTTTTTGACATAATGGTCAAGTATTTCAGCTGTTTTAATAGCTGTATTTTTTCCTTTTAACTCAATATTTAAAATATATTTTTTATCAATAAAGTTTAAAACTTCTTCCAAAGTTGGAATTTGAAATCCACCGTTTACTATCAATTTCTTTAAGACCTCCAAAGTTTGCTTGCCAACTTCACCTGTTCCATTGGTCATTCTATCTAGGGTAAAATCATGAAAAACCACCAATTCGCCAGAAGCGCAAAGATGCACATCTATTTCAATACCATCTACTTGAAAACTTAAGGCTTTTTCTATGGATTCCAAGGTGTTTTCAGCTAGATACCCTTTAGCACCTCGATGTCCAAAAACACGGGTTGAATGGCTTATCATATTCTAGTTTTTTTTAATGTGACTTTATGTTTGTAAATTTATGGTAAAATATACAGGATTTGAAAATTAAAACCTCGCTTACGCTATTTACATCTATATTTATAACGTGTCAAAACGGGAATCCCAAAGTTATTGCTAATTTGCCTAGTAGTTTACCAGAAATTTCAGCGATTGAAAAAACCACAAAATCCAATTTATTCTGGGTTGTTCAAGACGCAGGGAATAACAATCATATTTACGGATTAGACGAAAAAGGTGATATTAAAGCTGATATTACTATTGAAAATGCAGAAAACAGGGATTGGGAAGATTTAACTTCAGACAAAGAAGGAAATCTGTACATAGGTGATTTTGGAAACAACAATAAAGAAGAAACAAATTTTACCATTTTAAAAATTACAAATCCACAGGTTAATATGAAACGTATAAAAGCCGAATTTATTCGGTTTAGCTTACCAAAAGATACCAAGCCCAAAGATTTTGAAGCCTTTTTTCTTTACAACGATTATTTTTATGTGTTTAGTAAAGAGACGAAAAAGTTTAGAACTTTAAAAATTCCTAATCGTGTTGGATATCATGAAGCCAAACTTTTTTCAGAATTCAATTTAGAAGGAAAAAACAACAAAATTACTTCTGCGACTATCAGCAGAAATGGTAAGCGTATGTATTTACTGAATCATGATAAAGTCTGGGAACTTTCGGAATATAAAAATGACACCTTTTTTGAAGGTAAAATAACAAGCTTTCCATTTAACCATAACACGCAAAAAGAAGGTGTTTTTGAAATAGACAACACCCTTTACATAACCGATGAATACAAGAAAAACGAAGGCGGCAATCTGTATAAAATGTCTTTAAATTAAGACTTGGTAATAGGACGCATTAATCCTTCTTGTGCAACAGAAGCTACTAAAACACCATCTCGTGTAAAAATATTTCCTTTGGCAAATCCTCTGGCATTTCCTGTGCTTGGCGACTCTAATGAAAAAAGCATCCAATCGTTCAAATCAAATTCCCTAAAAAACCACATAGAATGATCCAAACTGGCGGTTAATAAATTCCCCCAATGTGCTTTGCTGGCATTCGGCTGGATAGCAACTGATAAAATATCATAATCAGAAATATAAGTAAGTATTTGTTGCTTAATTGCCAATTCTAAATCGCCAACTTCACCTTTTAACTTAAACCAAATATCTGTAAAAGATGGTAAATCTTTTTGTTCTAAAGGGTTTGGAATATGTGTTGGTTTAAATTCCACAGGACGTGGAATTTCTAAAAATGTTTTGGTTCTAGTTGGTAACATACTGCCATATGTATTAAGAATATCTGTCCAACTCATTAATTCTTCCGGCTGTTTAATTCCAGATTTCATGGCTATTTGATGTGAATAGCCTTCTTCTACTTTATGAAACGAAGCCGACAAAATAAAAATAGTTTGATTATTCTGACTAGCCGTTACACGACGAACCGAAAAACTACCACCATCACGCATAATACTCACGTCATAATGAATAGGATAATCTAAATGTCCTGCCTCTAAAAAATACGCATGTAAAGAGTGTAAAATGCGATTGTTATTAATGGTTCTGTATGCCGCATTTAAGGCTTGTGCTAGTACTTGCCCACCAAAAACATTAGGACTACCAACAGTTTTACTCACGCCTTCAAATTGATTTTCTTTAAGATGTTTTAATTGAAGTATTTGTAATAAGCTATCTGTTGAATTCATAAATATTATTTTTTTACAAGGTATTATTATTACTAGTTTTGTTGAAGATAAAGTGCGTTAAATTTAAATTAGTTCTTAAAAATTTAAGCCTAAGCCAAATGCAAAACGTAAGCCATCATCGCTATGAAACAAGGAGAAATTTCCAGTGAACACTTCTGCTGCCATTAACAAGAATCCACCACCATAAGAGTTATGCCATTTTTTGGAAGGATCATCCTTTAGCCAAACACGTCCATAATCTACACCTGAATAAACGCCTAAATTAATAGGCAGAATTCCTGTTTTTAATTTACTAAACATGTAGCGTAAGTCCGTTAATTGATAATAGGAGTTTTTACCTGTAAAGCGTTGATTTCTATATCCACGAAGACCATCGCTGGCACCAATTGAAGCAGCTTGATAAAATTCAAAATCATCACCTAAAGTTAGGTGACCTTTTAATTTGGTTGCCAAAACTAGTTTACCGGTTGGCTCTAATTGATAATCAAAACTGATATCGGGAATAATGTATCCCATACTCTTGGAGTTATCTATATTAGTGCGAAAGCCTATTTTTAAATTGGTTTCAAAACCAACAGACGGATAGGCTTTATTATTTCTGTTTTGAAAATGATAAGACGTAAATGCACCAATAAAGGAATTGCTGTTTTCAATTAAGTTAGATAAATAATAATTGTTTATAAAACGTCCTTGAGTTTCCTCCACCTCTATAGTTTCATAAGCCAAACCTAATTTAAATTCTCCATCTAGAAAACCTTTATAAATTAATGATGGCGCAAAACGCAAAGTCCGTAATTTAACTCGGTTGTAGTCTCTGTTGAATATATCCTCATTTTCGGCATTTGGATTTACCGTTTCATTACCATAACCAAAGAAATTAATACTGTAATTTGGGCTTGTAAAAATTAGGTCAAGTCCTAAATTAATATCACCAAGTACATTTGCAAATTCACCATTATAAGATAAGTCGAAACCATTTGTTGCAAAATAATAAGCTGCAGACATATTATGCTGTGAGGTAAAAGGGTTTCGATTAAAACCGTAAACCGTATAGGTATTTTTTAAACCTAATTTAACACCATCATCTGGGTTATAACCAACAATAGGAATAAGCTGATTTGCATTGTTTTTTACCTTTAAATAATTATACGAATTAATATCATAATTATTGGTCAGATGCGGTTTTCCTTCAGAAGTTTGGAAGGTGTTTTTTTTTGCCTCATAATCATATAAATGTGTTTTCTTTCCATTTTCAATGTTATAAACATCATTATTTTGCCCACCAACTAAACGCAATTTTATATAATTATTCCCTTCACCATGAACATAAAACACATCGTCATCATCTAATGCGTAAATCCATATTTCATTAGTTACTTTTTTATCATAAATACGCTGATGAAATACATCGCTTTTTTCACCACCTTTAATCCGGTATGCAATGACTTTTGTTTTGCCATTTGGTAAGCGTTCAATGTCAAAATAATCATCTTTATCGGTTCCTTTTATAACCGCAAACTTATTTACATGCGCAAAATATACATCAGAAATTCCTTGTAGGTTTCCGCGTCTAGCACGCAACTTGGCTTTAATATCTTCAATGTTTTTTCCTTGTAACTCTTTAGGTATATTTTGAAATGCTTCCTCAATAACCGCATCAGATAATTGACTGGTTATTATGTTTACTTGCGCATCCCAAACAGATTTATCAGATTCACTAATTAATGCTACGTCCAATGGATAGGGTTCTAGATTAAACCATTTAGGACTGCGTAAATCATTTTCATAACCTTGTAATAATCTTGCAGCAGGAATAATTCGGGATCCAATTCCTAACAAAAACCCATCATTCATATTAGAAAAAGCTTGGTCGCGATCTCTTGGAACAGGCACATAAACTGTTTGACCATCTTTTTTAGTTTTAGCCCAACGCCATTGGTCTTGATGTCTGTCCCAATCTCCAATAAGCATGTCAAAGATTCGGGCACGAACATAAGCTGTTTCATCAATTATAATATCTTCATCCGAGCGAATTTCAGCCAGCATATCATCCGTTCCAATCAACTCATTTGAAAAGGCAAAACTTTTTTGATAACCATGATCATCACCAGCATGTTCCTCTATCATATATAATTCATTACCAAAGGTGTCATTATATGGGGCAATTGCTTTTTGATGTGGCACATAATACAACACAGGGTTGGTATGCAAAACGCCTACCGCATCAGACAAAGTTGCTGTTACAAATGGTGCATACGGATGAGAACCTGTAAAAACATGAAAAATTAATTCCTCGGCAACGGTATCATCAAACTGACCTTCTACAAATTGATCTTTAAATGCGAATGCTTGAATATAATTTAAGGCATTTTTTCGTAAACCACGCATTACGTATTCACGACCTGTAGAATCTGCCAACCGCAAGGAATTTGACTGTGTACCACCACCTTTTCTAATAGGTTTTAATCCACCATAAAGCGTGTCTAACATTACGGTTTTCGCCTCAATTTCCATGCTAAAATCTTGTGCATATCGGTTTCCCCAAAGAAAATTATAAAAATTACTTTTCTGTGTTTCTTTATCTGTATAAATAGAAGCTAGAACCGTTTGCGGAACATTTTCAGGATAATTTCGGGATGCTTGTTTTTGTTTTGGAAAGACTTCTTTGGAAAACAAAATAGTTTCTTTTTTTGCTGCTATGAAACGAACTTGAGACGACCCGTCTTTAAACACATCCAGACGCGTAAATCCTGGCTCACTAGAGGAAAACAAACCACTACCCACATTTCTTGTAGCAGTGGATTTTGAGCCTGAACCACTAATTATTTGCACCAAATTATCTTGAACTAAATACTGTAAATTATGATCGTGACCAGACACAAAAATAACATGCTCATTTTCTTTAGCTAGTGTTATTATGCGTTTTCTAAAATCATTATACCGTTTATTCTGGATATCCTCTGGACTTACGCCTGTGGTTTTCCTTAAAATGTTTTTAAGGGTTCCTAAAACAGGGAACGGTTTCATGTGGTCCATAAATGAATATTGTCCACCATGTGGCCCATTTGCAAAAATAGGATGATGCATAGCAACAATTGTTGTTTTTCCTCGTACTTTTTTTATGCGACTTTCAAACTCATCTAAAAAGGCATCACGTGTTTTTATATCACATTTATCATTTATAGTTGGATGCTTATCCCAATTAGCCATATACCATTTAGCATCCACATAAATCAACTCAATATTATCTGTTATAGTTTCATTTTCTATTGGACAACCGTTTTCTGGCAAGAATGAGTTTTTACCTAAAACATCATCAATATAATCCTCTTGACGCTCCAAACCTTTTAAACCATCTGAATACCAATCATGATTTCCGGGTATAAAAATGGTTTTGCCCTTAAAATTTTTAACGGCATCTATTTGAACATCCAACTGGTGTTTTGCAAAGGCATAACCTTTTTCTCCCTTTTCTGGTAATCCTTTTGGATAAATATTATCTCCTAAAAAAAATGCAGAACTATTAGCATCTGCTTTATTTAAAGCAGACTCGAATGCTTTTAGCGCATTGGTTTTTGTGCCAATTGGCGAATTTCCAGCATCACCTATTAAATAAAAAGTATGCGCAATAGGGTTTTCTGATTCTGTTATTGGAACATACGGTTCTTTATACTGCGTTTTAAACGTGGCACATCCAAAAAAAGCTATCAAAATAAGACAGCAAAAAAACAATTTATTTAGTGTATTCATTAAATTATTCGTGTCTGTATTATTTTTCCCAAAGACTGTCCGTAAAATAGTGTTTACAATCTAAAAAATGCTGTTTAGATTGAAATCCAGAAACAGCAGCTAATTTATCAATTTCAGAAAGACTGTACTTTTTAGATAATTCGGTCCAAATCAATTCATTCTGATTAAATTGAATTGTTTTATTAAGATTTTTAAGCAAAACCGTTTGTTTTTTTAAACTAACAATGTAGCTTTTTACACGTCCAGTTTCAGGATTATAATAAAAATCAAAATCATCCAGTTTAAAATCGGCTTCTAATTCCCTATTCATTCTAATTAATAAGTTCATATTAAACCGTTTGGTAATCCCTTCTTTATCATCATACGCGTTTTTAATTGTGATAGGATTTTTCTTTAAATCCATTCCTATCAAAAGTTTATCACCAGTATTCATGACTTTATGAAATAATTTTAATAAAGCAATGGCATCATCCTTTAGATAATTACCAATATTACTTCCTAAAAAGAGTAATAGATTTGATGTGTTTCCCTGAAATTTTTTATTTAAAATTTCAAAATAATCGCCTACTTGAGGCTTTATACTTAATTTGGGTAAGCGTTCGTGTAATTTTTCTGAAAGTATATCTATAGCTTCTTGTGAAATATCTATAGGTACATAATTAAAATTAACGCCTTCTTTAACTAAATACTCCAACAATTTGAAGGTTTTAAAACCATCACCTGCGCCTAATTCAATAATATTGAAGGGTTCATTAAACGCCAAAGCTTCCACAATTTGCTTGGCTTGTAGCGATAAAATTTCAAATTCAGAATCGGTCAAATAGTAATCTGGCATATTCATAATTTCTTGAAATATGCGACTTCCATTAGTATCGTAAAAATATTTAGAAGACAGGTATTTATCTTTTGCTGTTAAACCATCTACCACATCTTTTGCAAACGTTTTATTCATATTATTTTACTAGTCTTATTCCCGAAAATTGCCATCTCATGTCTGGATGAAAAAAGTTCCGATACGTATTTCTACTATGGTTTTTAACGGTTGCAACAGAAGCGCCACGCAGCACCATTTGATTTATCATAAATTTGCCATTATACTCGCCCAAAGCACCTGGAGCTTTACTAAAGTTTGGGTATGGCAAATAGGCACTGTTAGTCCATTCCCATAATTGACCGAAATTAATTTTTTCAGAGGCAACTTCCCATTCAAACTCGGTTGGCAAGCGCATTCATTTCCATTCAGCATAGGCAAAAGCTTCGTAAAAACTAATATGTGCTACGGGTTTATTTTCATCTATAGGCACAAATCCATTTAAGGTATACTGATGCCAGACACCTTCCTCTTCATACCAATACAAAGGTGCATTTATGTTGTTTTCTTGAATAAAATCCCAACCTTCAGCATGCCATAGATTAAAATCTTGATAGCCTCCAGCTTCAATAAACTCTAAATATTCTCTATTGGAAACAAGCTGGTTACTAATTTCAAATTCTTGAAGAAAGACCTTATGATTACCAAGTTCATTATCGTAACAAAACTGATCACCTTTATGACCAATATTATATAACCCTTCAGGAATTTTTATAAATTCTGAAGTAGAAGAAATAGCATCTAATTCAATTTTATTTGCGATGGTTGGAAATGTAGGCTGGTTGCCTAAAATATAGGTAATATCATAGTAAAACAATTCTTGATGTTGTTGTTCATGGTTGATACCCAATTCAACACTATCAAGCGCCTCTTGTGATGGATTATCATTTAAAAAAGCCAACATTTTCAAATCAACATAATCCCGATATTTATAAACATCTTTCACAGATGGACGCGTCATTAAACCTCGATTTGGACGCAAAACACGCTTTCCTGCATTGTTGTAATAACTGTTGAAAAGGTATGCGAAATCTTCATCAAAAACCTGATAGTTCTTTACAAATTTGCACAAAACAAACTGTTCAAAAAACCAGGTTGAATGTGCCAAATGCCATTTGGGTGGTGACACAAAAACGGCTGGTTGCACCGAATAATCTTCAGTTTTAAGCGGTTTGCAAATTTCTACAAATCGGTTTCTAGTGTAATGGAATTGTTCTTTTATTGTCATTTATACACGTTCGGTTTCTATAATTACTTCGCTTTGCAAGGTTTTATGAACTGGGCATTTTGAAGCAATTTCTTGTAAACGATTTTTCTGGTCTTCATTTAAATTACCTACAAATTTTAAGCGTTTTTTCAGATGATCCATGCGTTTTGGTTTATCCATATTTAGCATTAAATCGTCGCTGTGTTTTTTTGAATACGTAATATAAGCATATACTTCCTGTAAATCCCACTTTTTACGTTCGGCATATAATTTCAGTGTCATAACGGTACAAGCTGCCAATCCAGCACTTAAATAATCGTAAGGAGATGGCCCAAAATCATCACCACCTACAGAATCTGGCTCGTCTGCAATGAATGCATGCTTTTTGGTTTGAATAGACGTTGTAAAGTTATCATCTCTTAAATTTAAATGAGCAACTAATTGTTCACCTTCTGTATCTAACATGGTGTTTTCTTGTGAATCAAAAAAACGCTCAACCCAATTCCCAATCATATTTCCTACATACATGCTATCTCTTGAGTTAGACAGCAAATGGTCTGCGCCATCCAAACTGATAAAACTTTTAGGATGGTGCGCATTTTGATATAATTTTTCGGCATTTTCTATACCTACAATAGCATCAAAAGGCGCATGCATGATGAGTAAGGGCTTCCGTAAATTTTTGGTGATTTCTGGGAGATTAGTTTTACTAAAATCGTCCACAAACTCTTGATTAATTTTAAAAGGTCGTCCACCAATATTCACGGTCACATCGCCTTTTTGTTGAACATCATCTAACCCATGGGAAAATAATTTCGTAACATGATTAACGGTAGCAGGCGCACCAATTGTGGCTACCGCTTTTATATTTTCTAGTTTAGAAGCTGCCGTTATTACTGCTGCACCACCTAAAGAATGCCCAACTAATAAACTAGGTGCTTTATAATTTTCTTCTAAATATGTGTTAACAGCTAGTAAATCGGATACATTGGCAGAAAAGTGACTATCGGCAAATTCGCCTTCACTTTTTCCTAAACCTGTAAAATCAAATCGTACCACAGCAAAACCATGATTTGTTAGCGCACGGCTTATATTTTTCACAGCATTTAAGGTACTTGTACACGTAAAACAATGCGCAAAAATGGCGTAATAACTCGGTTTTTGGTTCGCAGGCAATTCGAAATATGCTTGCAATTTATAGCCTTTATTATTCTGAATTTCAAGTTTAGTACTTTTCATATTATTTTAAATGATTTAAAGCATCGTGGTTAGCATAATTTGAAAACTGTTCTAATAACATCTTTAATTTTGGGTTGATAAAGGTTTCACAAAAAGGTTTTTCAGGATCCTTTTTATAGTAATTCTGAATCGCATCTCGAGAGGCTTTAAATTCTGAAAACGGCAAAACTTGTGTTATCAAATTTTGGTCGAATTCTATTTGAAACCTTTCAATAAGCCTACTAACCTCTTGATGTTGCATATCTGAAAACGTATAAACAGCCGAACGATATTTATCACGCATACTATGATTGGACGTGCTCCTGTGTGTTAACAAATGTATTTCAATTAATATATTTAGTTTAACCCGATTAGAATTAAAATGAACTATAACAGCTTCGGAAAAAGAATTGTTTTCGCCTAATGAGGCCACATAGCCTTGCTCTACTTTTTCAACACCAATTACCGATTGAAATACAGCTTCCGTACACCAGTGACAGCCACCTCCAAATGCTATTTTTGAATCGGAATTCATGAATTAATCCTTTACCACTTCCACACCTTTCCAGAAAGCCACATGGTTTTTAATCCCTTTTGCTAATAATGATACTTCTGGATAAAACCAAGCAGCATCTACATTTTCTTTTCCATCCACTACTAAAGTGTAATAAGATGCTTCACCTTTCCATGGACAGTTAGTATGCGTATTACTTGGTTTAAAAAAATCCTTATTTATACTATCATGTGGGAAATAATGGTTGTTTTCAATAACAACTGTATTATCACTTTCTGCTACTATTTGATTATTCCATATAGCTTTCATAGGCTTGGTATTAATTTATAATGTTACTAAATAAAACTATCACTAAAACGTTCAAAATGGCAGGTGTAACCATCAGGTTTTCTCACTAAATAATCCTGATGCTCTGGTTCTGCAGCCCAAAAGGTTGAATAAGGCTCTAAGGTAGTTGCTACTTTCCCTTCCCACTTATTGGAATCGTTTACAATATTGATCATTTTTTCTGCTTCGGTTTTTTCGTCTTCATTTTGAAAAAATATAGCCGAACGGTAACTGGATCCTATATCATTTCCTTGTCTATCCACTGTGGTTGGGTTGTGAATTCGAAAGAAATAATCTAAAATATTTTTAAATGACGTTTCGTTTTCGTCGTAGGTAATTTCAATACCTTCGGCATGACCTGGATGATTTTTATAGGTTGGATTATCATTTTGACCACCAATGTATCCTACTTCAGTATCTTTAATTCCTTTTTGTGTACGGAATAAATCTTCCATGCCCCAAAAACAGCCACCTGCTATGTACGCTTTTTTATAATTGCTCATTACTTTATGTGTTTATATTAATTTATAATTGTTTAAACTGATAATATCTTTACCTCCTAACGCTTCAGCATAAACTTTATAACTTTTTCCGTTATTAAAATCACTTCTTGTTACGCCATACTTTTTACCATTATATAATACTTCAGAATAACCAATTGGTAATTGTTTTATTAGCTCTAATAGCATTTCTGACCTTTCTAAAATTTTAATTATGAACTACAAGACAACATGGAACATCCCACTTTATGTCTGGCCCAATCTGGACGTTTAACAAACCATTTTTCGTTATGAGGTTGTTCATTATACGGGTTTTTTAAAAGTTGAAATAATTCGTCAATTAAGCTATAATCACCCTTATCCGCAGCATCAATAGCTAATTGTGCCATATAATTTCGTAATACGTATTTTGGGTTTACCGTATTCATTTGTTCTTTTCTTGCCTCATCTATAGTTGTTTCCTTTTGCAATCTAGATGCATAACGTACAAACCAGTTATTCCAATTTTGTCTGATAGCATCCGAAATTTCTGTTGGATGATAAAATGCGTTAGCTACTATTTTTATGCCATCTGTTGGATTTTCTTTTTTGAAATCCCCTAAACTTCGAAAGAAAATAGTCATATCCGTTTCGGATAGTTGCAAATTATCTTCTAAATTCTGAATGAGTTGCGTATCTAAATCATCAACCAATTCTAAACCTAATTTGTTGCGCATCATTTTTAAAGATTGCGTTTCAAAATCTACTTTGTACTTATTAAGTATAGCTTCTAATTTTTCAGCATCTTCAATTAATGGAAAAAGTGCATTGGCTAATTGGTATAAATTCCACAGTCCAATGTTAGGCTGATTGCCGTAACGATAACGTTTATGTTGACTATCCGTTGTGTTAGGAGTCCAACCAAAATTAAAATCTTCCAACCAGCCATAAGGTCCATAATCTATGGTTAATCCTAAAATGGACATATTATCCGTATTCATTACACCATGAACAAAACCAACACGTTGCCAATGAATAATCATTTGTAAAGTACGTTCTGTAACTTCAGCAAAAAACTGGACATAGCTTTCTTTTGAGGGCTTCCCTAAATACGAAAAATGATGCTTTATGGTATAATCTACCAGTGTGTTTAGAGTTTCTATATCTTGCCTTGCGGCTAAAATTTCAAAACTTCCAAAACGCAAAAAACTAGGTGCTACTCGTGAAACAATAGCGCCTTTTTCATAAGCTGGATTCCCATTATACAACACATCACGCAACACTTCATCGCCAGATAATGCTAATGATAATGCTCTAGTTGTTGGAACCCCTAAATGATGCATGGCTTCACTACACAAATACTCGCGAATAGATGAACGCAATACAGCTAATCCGTCAGCAGTTCTGGAATACGGTGTTTCACCTGCTCCTTTTAATTGCAATGCCCAATTTGTATTGTCGTGTTCTACTTCAAACAAATTAATAGCGCGACCATCACCTAATTGCCCAGCCCAACTGCCAAACTGATGACCACCATAACACATAGCGTAGGGTTTGGTATTTTCTAACACCTCATTACCCGTAAAAATATTTAAAAATGCTTCCGATTTACCATCAGCTTCCGTTAAACCTAAATTATCCAACATATCTGGAGACACATGAAGCATTTCTGGATTTGCCGTTTGTTTCGGCTTAACAAACGAAAAACACGCTTTTGTAACCTGCCTTCTCGTATTTTCTAAAATGGGATCTGCAGGCAGTTCTTTATTAAAGCTATCGTTGATATTAATTTTTATTTGTTTAACCATTTTAAAAGTTCCTTATCATTTGGGTTTCGCAACCGTTTATCATCTATTAAAATTGTAGGAAAATGCAAATCATTATTTGGGTATAAGTTACGTAATTCTAGAGCAAAATTTTCGTACTTTAACACATCTTGAAAGGTAAATTGGAGATTTCGAGATTCAAAAAAAGTTTTATAATAATTTGTTTTATGGCAGTTTGAGCTACCATACAATGTAATATTTTTCAATGTAATACCTTTCTCTAATTTAGTTTTTCGATTCTAGCACCATAGATTCTGAATTAACGCAATACCGCAAACCACTTGGTTCCGGACCATCAGGAAACACATGCCCTAAATGCGCATCACAGGTGTTACACATTACTTCAACGCGCACCATACCGAAGGTAGAATCTTTTTCATATTTAATAGCATTTTCTTTAATTGGCTGCGTAAAACTTGGCCAACCTGAACTGGAATCAAATTTTATTGTCGAATCGAATAATGGTGTATTACAACACACACAGTTATATTTTCCTGCATCATAAACACTGCATAACGCTCCAGTTCCAGCCATTTCAGTTCCTTTTTTTCTGGTAATCCTGAATTGCTCATCCGTTAAGATTTCACGCCATTCCGTTTCCGTTTTTTCAACACGACGATCTGGAGTTGGATTTCCATTTACACTGAAACTAATAACTTCTTTCCACGTTAACATACTTTGTCCTTTCTTTAAATTATAAAATAATACGTTTTGTTTGTTTAAAATATACCAAATAAAAACTCCGATAAAGCATCGAAGTTAGTTGTATATAAATACATGTAATTTTAGTCGGTATGTTTTCCAATTCCTTACAAAAAACACGAATTAAACTAAATCAGATTTTGACGTAATTTTTTGTAATTTGTACGTCTAAAGCATCTTGATATCAAATTTATGACAAATATTGTAGATAAGGCAGAATCCTATGTGTTCGATTTATTTAAAAAGGAACTAGACACGACTTTTTTGTACCATAATACAACCCATACAAAACGCGTATTAAAAAGTATTCGTGAAATTATATCTGGATCCAATATTTCTGACAAAGATTCTGAAATGCTTCAGTTAGCAGCACTATTTCATGACACAGGTTACACAAAAACAATTGATGACCATGAACAAGAAAGCGCTCAAATTGCCGAGAATTTTTTAATGAATAATCAGGTTAATTCACAAACTATAGAAGCGGTTAAATCTTGTATTATGGCGACTCAATTTGATAGTAAACCTAAAACAGATTTCGAAAAAATAGTTCGGGATGCGGATTGCTCTCATTTTGGCAAAGACTACTTTAATGAAACAAGCGAATTTTTAAGAAAAGAATTGGAAATACAGGGTATTGTAAAATTTTCGGCTAGTGAATGGCTAGATGAAAACATAAAAATGTTATCAGAAAAACATGAATTTTACTCAAATTATGCCTTAAAAAACTGGCAAAGACAAAAAGAAGAAAATCTTTTGGATTTGATAAACTCAAAAAACAAGTTTA
>DIAL01000101.1:37655-43806 GCA_002414705.1 Flavobacteriaceae bacterium UBA5079 | reverse complement strand
AACAAGTTTAATAAGAAATTAAAAAAGGAAAAACTTAAAGCAAAGTATAAAGCACAATTTAAAAATGAAAGTCCAGAACGAGGCATCCAAACATTTTATCGTGTTGCTTTACGAAATCATATTAAATTGAGTGACATTGCAGACACCAAAGCTAATATTCTATTATCTGTAAATGCTATCATTTTATCGTTAGTAATTTCTAATCTGTTTTCTAAATTAGATAATCCTTCCAATGCCTACCTCATTATACCAACTATTATTTTTGTTCTATTTAGCGTAACTTCAATAATTTTATCGGTTGTAGCTACCAGACCAAACGTTACTCGTGGTGAATTTACCAAAGAAGATGTTGCTGAAAAACGGGTAAATTTAACCTTTTTTGGAAATTTTCATAAAATGAAACTTGAAGAATTTGAGTGGGCCATAACCGAACTTTTAAAGGATAAAAATTATGTGTATAGCTCCTTAACAAAGGATTTATATTTTTTAGGTAAAGTTTTAGACAGAAAATACCGCATTTTAAGAATTACATATTCTATTTTTATGATTGGAATTGTTGTTTCTGTTTTAGCTTTTGCTATCTCATTTAAAATGCAAAATTTTAATTTCCTATAACATCCATTAAATCGTTGTAGGTATAGTAGTTTTTAAGTCCTTTTTTGTTTTTATACAAAATACTCACACGAATAGCTTTTAATCCGGTTACACCTTGTAAATCCTCAAGCTCAACGACTTCTAAATCTGATCCCAACATGTTTTTAGATTGAAAAAAGTGAATATACTGTAGGTATTCTTTTTCATCCTCTAACTGCGAATATACAATACTTAACTTCCCTTTTTCGGTTACTCGTTGTGTGGTACCTTTAATAAACGCTTTATCAACACGTTTTTTAACAACCTCATAACGTGCATTGTACGTGCCGTCTACATCAAATTGCTTTTCATCCATTCTAAAACGAATAGATAGCGGCTGGTTAAAAACCAAAATCATAGAAGCTACATCCAACTTTACAGGATAGCGATGTTGGTTATTATAAAACTCATTCTCCATGTCGCACATAACTTGAATTTGCCATAGGCGTAAATTATAGAGATATATTAGGCTGAAACTATCCTCTCGGGTAATGGATTCGCCAATGTACATATTGTGTTCCACACCATCCGTTTTATAACGTTCAAAAAAGTGAGGGTACATTTTTTGGGCTTCTGCCTGTCTAGAATCCAACATGGTGGACATGTTTTTATTAATTAACCCAATTGTCTTGTCATAATCCTTTCGGTGGTGGTAAAGAATCTTTAAATCGCTATCAATTTTCGAAAAATAGTCATCGATATCTACTTTTAAATGTGTGTTTGTTTTTGCAACAAGCTCTAACAAGGGTGAAACTTCACTTTGTAAAAATTGAGAAATTAGGTGTTCACTATCTACTTTAAACGTTGTTTCTATTTGATTTAAATAGTCGTTAATTTGAAAAGACACCTGCTCATAAACTGGCATGTTAATGTTCTCAATGGCTTTATCTATAATGTTTTTGGCACATTTTAACTGTTCAGATAAGTCTTGTTGTGTTGCTGAATTTCTAGCTTCCGAAGAGCCTTTTACATCTATTTGTCCGAAAAGTGGGTATACGTTTCCGAAAGTGATTTTTCTAAAAGGAATATTCTTTTTTTGAAATATATTTTCCTTAATAAATGCCTGAGCAGCTTGCTTAAAACGCCAATGAACACTTGGATGTATAGAAGTACATTCCTGCTGAATTACCGCTTCAATTAAGTTTTCCTGATCGGCTTTACTACGCTCCACAGTGGCTACAATGTAAGGCATAACATCTTCCAACTTGTTAGCATTAACACTATTTAGTGCCTTTGGTTGATGGGATACCAATTCTAAAATTCCCATTAAACCATCTTTATTAGCAATTGGTGCAAAAATGGCACTTTTAAATCCTTGATCATGAAGCACTTTTATATGAGGTGCTTTACCATCTGTTATCCTGTAAGCCTTTTCTACATCTGAAACTGAAATATGCTTATTCTCCTTTAATAACCTGTTGTAAGACCACTTACACAGCGAGTCTGCACAATTTTGCATATCCTGATCATTTAATAAGAAACTATGCATGCCTTCACCATAAACACGTTCAAAAACGGCTTCTTCTTTATTGAATACAGAAAATCCTACCCTAATATCGTTAACTCTCAAAAAGGATTGAAAAATAGATTGAAAGTCTACTATAAAATTGGCATCTTGTTTTTTGTTTTCGGCTATTAAATTAGATTTGATTTCGGAAATAGCAAAATCGTCAGTAACATCAAAAATATTAGAAATCACAAATCCTTTGAGTATGTAGGAGTTCTCTGGAAATTTCGCTTTCCAAAGTGAAATATTATCAAAATTATCTAGAAGTGAATCAATATCTACTTGAGAAATATCTGGTGCTTTATCGGTTTTAATGACCTCTGTATAATCTGCATTATAAAGAATTTTATAAAAACGGTTGATGCCTTTTTTATCTGGAATTTCGTAATGAAATGGTCTTTTAAAATTCAACTCATAACCATAAAAAGCATTAAGAATTATAGTACATGCCATGATGTATAAATCATCATCTGGCATGTTTTTAATTTTAAGCTCGAATCCTCCACCAGCATCCTTAATTATTTTTTTAAAGCGTTCAGAGAGGTTAAAAATAGTATTATTAAAAGGTGCCGATGCCGCTTTAATTTCGTTATGCGTAAGCAATTCACTAAAAGAATCTTGAAGAATTTGAGTAATTTCTGCCTGTCGTGACTCAAGTATTGAAACATCTGAAAAACCATTAGTTAATTCCGGATAGCTTTTAGCAATCTTTAAAATAGACTTTGCTTTCTCTTCCTCTAATGTGTTTTCACTCTTTGTTAACTGCTCATAATGCTCAAGTAGTTTATGAAAACTAATAAGCAACTGCATTGGAGAACTAGATTCGTTGATAAGTGACATAGTCTGATTTTTAAACAAAAATACAAATTATTAACCTTGGTCGTAAATTAGACGCGTTAATAACATAAAAACAGGCACTAAAAGGTCTCTCTTCTCTAAAAAAACAAGCAAATGAGTTATAATAAAATGCTGGGGATTACTTTTTTTCTAGTAAAACCATATCATATTCAGATAACACCAACACCTGTCCATTATTAACTTTTACAAATTGATTGGAATATGCCTCATGAAGCATGTCACCATCCTGGAATACGTTGGAAACAGGAATCTCTTTTTCACCTTTACTTAAATCCAAGCCAACTATAACGAAATCATTAATAGTGTCTTTACTGTATGTGCGACTAAACACATAAGGCGTTTCAGAAATCATTTGGTGCACACCTGCTCCAACTGCTGGATGTTTGGCTCTAAATTGCCCTACTTTCTGCCAATGACGCAAGATATTTTGGGTTGTGTCATCATTATCAATAGCACTCCAATTCATTTTGGAACGTAAAGTAGCATCACCATCTGTTCCTTCTATTTGTAATGCTCTTGCGGATTCATCACCATAATAAACTTGAGATGTTCCAGGTGTTAACAGTAACATAGTGGCTGTTTTAAACGGTTTTTCTCGTGAAGCATCAAATGGCTGACCATCATCATGAGAGCTTAAATAGTTTAGAATACCATACGCTTTTAAATCACCATTTAGAATATCTGAATATTTACTAAAAACGGCTTCTTTAGATAGTTGCGCGACATTCCATTTTAACTCAAAGTTGATTAAACTATTGAAAGCTTTATCAAAATAATTGACTTTCTTATCACCAAAATCGAAGGCTTTGCCAGCAGAAATACCATAATTATAAACCTCACCAACCATATAAAAATCGTTATCATCTAAAATAGCTGCTGTATTGTTTTTCTTCCATTCTGAAAACGCAAAGTCACATTCTGTTTTAAATTCTTGCCAAACAGATTCCTCTACATGTTTTACGGTATCCACGCGATAACCATCTATCCCAAATTCGGTGATATAATCTGTGAGCCATTTCATAATATAAAAACGTGGTGCACGCGGATAACCTGTTCGGGTAAAAAAAGCGTCTAACTCTGCTAGTTCTTCCTCGTATCTACCTTCTGATTTCCATTTTTCAACCAGGTGATTTGGTAACTCCACATGCTCATTACTTTCCGTTTTAATGTCTGGCAAGTTTTTCACCAAGGTACATGCAACCGTAGTTTCATAGTCTTGATATGTACATTGCGGCTCTGTTCTTACCCAATTTTCTGGCCAAACAGGATCTTGATCTGTTACAGGTCCTGTATGATTTATTACCGCATCTAGAACAATACGAATGCCTTTTTTATGAGCAGCTTCAACCAATTCTTTTAAATCAGATTTGGTTCCTAAATTAGGTTCTATAGCTGTCCAATCACTTGTCCAATACCCATGAAAACCATAAGTAATTCCAGTACCTTCATCCGTTCCGCCATGAATTTGTTCAACAATTGGTGTCATCCAAATGGCATTTACACCTAAATTGGTGAAATAGCCTTCGTTAATTTTTTGGGTTACTCCTTTCAAATCGCCACCTTCAAAGCCACGAAGTTTACCAGCGTTGGCAGTTCTTTCAAAATTTACATCGTTTGTTGTATCACCATTATTAAATCTATCGGTTAACATAAAGTACAAATTAGCACCTTCCCAAACAAATGGCAATTTTGGCGCTTCAGAAACTGGTTCAGGAGTTTCATTTTTACAACTTATAACCGTTAATACACACAATAGAATTAATAACTGCTTCATAGTTTACTTTATTAAAATTTTATATCCCCAAGGTTGTAAGGTGATTGACTCGTTGGCTTTAAATTCCATCGTTTTATTAGATATATAGTCCATATAATTTCCAACAACAGCATTATTTTCTGTTTGAACCTCATCAGACATGTTCGCTATAAATAGAATTTGCTTACCATTTTTTTCGCGTTCAACTTTAAGTATGTTTACGTTAGTCGTTTTTACAATTTTGAAAGATGCTGAATTTTTTCCACCATTTAGAGCATCATTAGTTTGTTTCAATTGCCCTAACGTTTCTAATAATTTCCAAGTATTTGCTTTGTTTTTTGGAAATGAATCTTTTTCGAAAAATTTCAACCTGTGATCTAAATCATATTCTTGACCAGAATAAATTAATGGCATTCCAGGAAGGACATAAGATAAAGCCGTCATAACTTCAGATGCATTACCCATACGTTCTTTTACGGTTCCATTCCATGAATTCTCGTCGTGATTAGTTACAAAATTCATTAAAATATCATTTGCTTCATAATCAGTTGAATTCTTGTTTATATAGTCCTGAAAATCTTGTAAATTCTTTTCTTTTTTAGCTAAACCATTCAATAAATGGTGCCCATCCCAGGCATAAGCCATATCAAACAAATTACCTTTTAATAATTCTGGCTCCCAAGCTTCAGCTAACATAAAAATGTCTTTTTCTTTACGTAATTCTGGAATGGCTTGTTCCCAAAAATCGGTTGGAACAGATCCAGCCACATCACAACGAAAACCGTCAATATTTTCTTGGGTTATCCAATAACTCATGTCTTCAATCATTTCTTTTCGCATGGATTGATTGTCGTAATTTAAATCGGCTACATCTGTCCAGTCTGTATCTTTAGGATGAATAATTTCGCCAGCTTCATTTTGTGTGTAATAATCTGGATGATTTTTAATCCATGTATGGTCCCAACCTGTATGATTTGGCACCCAATCCAAAATAACATAAATACCGTTTTCATGAGCCTGTGCAACTAGTTCTCTAAAATCTTCAATGGTTCCAAATTCCGGGTTTATTTTAGTAAAATCTGTAACCGCGTAATAACTTCCTAGATATTTAGATTGTTCATCTTCTGGGAAATCGGTTGCAAACTTACTATTCTCGCCACCTGTGGCTTTACGCTTGGTTTCTGAAATAGGGAAAACTGGCATAAGCCAAATAACTTTAACACCTAATTGTTTTAATTGTGGAATATCTTTTGTGAAAGCATCAAAAGTTCCTTCAGGAGAGTATTGTCGAATATTTGCCTCATAAATGATGGCCGTTTCCAAATCGGTTTCTGAAATGGGTTGTAAACTATCTGCAACTGTTTCTTCTACTATCGTTTCTTCAACAACTTCCTTATTTG
>DIAL01000101.1:29023-37543 GCA_002414705.1 Flavobacteriaceae bacterium UBA5079 | reverse complement strand
TTTTATCACTTTTACAAGCCACAAATACTGTAGAAATGATGCCTAATATTAAAAATATTTTTTTCATAGTTTATTGTTTAATTTTAATTTCTAATTCGTTTTTGGTATTCCAAACCATTGGGATAGTTAAGGTTTTTGACTGCGGGTTCCATTGAAAATCCAAATGCTCTCCACCTATTTTAATACGTTTAGGCTTAACTTCCAACTGATGAATTACCCACGTAATTTGTTTGATTGTTGTTTTAAAATTAGAGCCTGTTTCCGCTTCCATTTCCAATTCCAGACCACGTTTTTCGAGTTCTGCTTCAAAAGTTAACAATTCAAATTGTCCTTTTTCGAAAGCATTAGCAGTGAAACCATCATCATTACAAAAAGAGGTTTCTGTTTCTTTCACATCCAAATCATAATAATAATGTATTACCAAATCATTTGCTTTGTAATCTTTAGTCGATTTTAAGTTTGATGCTAATGGTATAATGGCTCCAGCTCTCACAAAGGTTGGAATACTATTTTCTTGCGTTTGTACTGTTTTAGTTTGGCCTCCAGCTATTTTTTCGTCTGTATAAAAATCATACCAATTTCCTGTATTTGGAAAGTAAACTGGCATTTCTGTAACATCTGGTTTTAAGATAGGTGCTACTAAAATGTCATGTCCCCAAAGGTAAGCTTCAGAATAACCAAACAAATCTGGGTTATTAGGTTCTTCAAAAAATAATGGTCGCATAAGTGGTGCACCTGTTTGATTGTTTTCAAACATTAAATTATAGTTGTAAGGCAAAAAGGCATAGCGCAACTTAATGGCTTGTCTGGCTAAATTTTTCGCTTTATCGCTTCTAAAAACAGGTTCACTTGGCACTTCTTCTTGAGCGTGAGGTCTGTAAATAGGTTGAAAAACGCCATATTGCAACCAACGCACATACAATTCATCATCTAAATTGGCACCTGCAAAACCACCTAAATCACTATGCATATATGCCAAACCTTGCATACCCATTTGGAGTGCAATTTCTGGCTGACTTTGTAAGCCTCCCCAAGTTCGGTTAACATCGCCAGACCAAGGTACCAAACCATAACGTTGCGATCCAGAATATCCAGCACGCATGAGTGTAAATGGACGTGAATTTGGATTTACTTCTTGATGAGCTTCATAAACCAATTTCGCCCAATCATGTCCATAAATATTATGAACCTCGTCAGCAGTTCCTACTGCATGTAATAATTTAGTTGGGTGAACTTCAGGCTCTCCTAAATCGCCCCAAAAACCAGTAATACCCTGTGCTGCCAATCCTTTGTAAATATTTTTAAACCAGGTATTTCCTTGATCACTATAGATATCTATTAAACCGGTGTTTCCAAAATAAAAATTGTAAGTATAAGGGTTTCCAATGGAATCTTTAGCTAAAATATTAGTATCTAAAGCTTCTTGCCAGCGATTAGATGTGGTTAAAATAAAAGGTTCTGTAACCAAAATGGTTTCAACATTTTTATCACGTAAGGTCTTTATCATTTGCTTTGGGTTTGGAAAAGAGTCTTTATGCCATTCCAAATTCCCCATAGTGCCCTGAATGTCTTTTCCAAACCAATATAAATCAAGAATAACGGCATCTACCGGAATATCTTGATCTATAAATTTATCAATAGTTTGAGTAACTTCTTGTTGTGAATGATAACCAAAACGGCTAGAAAAATTACCTAAAGCCCAACTTGGTAGCATGGGCTGTTTTCCTGTTAGATTTGTATAATTGTCCATTAGGTTTAACCAAGAATTACCAACTACAACTTGGTATGTTTTACGACCTGAAATAGTTTCGTAAGTTAGTGTATTATCTTCACGACTATCTAAATCCAAATACCCAATTGGTGCATTATCAAAATGCAATAAATAGGCCTCTGAAGATATAACTATGGGTAATGTATAATTCATCAATTCACTGCGGGTTTCATAACCATAGTGAGCTTTATTGTATAGTTGCAATCTGTTTCCACGACGATTCATGCCCAAGGCTCTGGCTCCAGCTCCATATAAAACCTCGGTGTCGTTTAAATTAAATTGAATGGTTTCAAAATCATTCGTTTTTTGATAGCCATTTTTTTCTGAAGTGACTTCTTTTCCGTTATACCAATAAGAAATATGAAATGGTTTTTTTGTTATTTCTATTGATAAATCCGTTGTTTTAAATGTAATTTTTTTATCCGTTTCTAGGTATTGGGTTGCCGAATAGGTATCCGATAAAATAACGGCATGCGATTTTTCATTTTGCGTTTCACCCAAAGGGATAAAAGTTGTTTCTGCAATCTGTGGCGTATAGAACTTGATAGCATAATTACCATCTGAAACAGAAACCGATAATGTGTTGTTATTTGTTTTGGCACTTATAAATTCGCGTTTTTGAACCCGATCTTTAAAAAGCCAAAGCATGGTTTCTTCAAAGTTAGTACGCCATAATTTTTCATTATGTTTCCCTTCTGGAACGACTTTAGCTTGAATGTTTTTGGGTGTAAATCCGGTTTTTTCTAGAAGTGTCACCATACTATTCATACCTTTTACAGTCTGGCTTATTTCTGCTCGCGATGTATTTTGGCCTTCTTTTCCACCCGCTAAAAAATACATTTTTGTGTCTTTTAGATTGCCGTTTGTTTTTGAAAATGTTTCAACTTCTGGAGCAAACCAAAATGCAGGCGAATACACACCAATTTTACCAAAAATTTCGGGATACTTTAATGCTGCATAGTGGGATATTAATCCTCCCATAGAACTGCCAAAAATAGCTGTGTTATTTTTATCTGTAAGCGTTTTATAATTCGTATCAATATAAGGTTTCAAGGTTTTAACTAAAAACTCTAAATACGTATCGCCTTCACCTCCACCATAGGCATCGTTTTTCCATGGGGAATATTCGTCCAAACGTTTATCGCCTCCATGATCTACACCAACAACTATAAACTCTAATTTTTTTGTTTCTGCTAGCCTGTTTAAGGTTTCGTCCACTTCCCACTCACCAAAACCTGATGTGCTTTTGTCAAATAAATTTTGCCCATCATGCATGTAAACGACTGGATACGATTTATTGGACGTGTTATAGTTTGGTGGTAAATAAAGCCAAATACGTCTATTTCTATTGAGTTGTGGTATATTAAAATCGTCGGCTAAAATAGATACATTTATAGCTGCTGATGATTGATTTTCCACATCAAATAAATTATCCCAACCAGCAATTTTTACACGTAACGTATCCGCTTTATCAGAAAAATTATAGATTCTGTTATCTACTGCTAATCCGTTTTTATCACATTCTACAGATTCCCAAGAACCTTGTGTAAATTTAAAAAGTATGGATTCAGATTGTTTTGGTAATGTAATACGGTATGTGTCGTTTATTTTTTTTAGCTGATATGCTTTACCACCACCTGTCCAACCTTCAAAGCTCCCAGAAATATAAATTGAGGTGTTTTCAGGAGTTTCTTTTGGAAGCTCTTCAACTAAAATAGTGACTTGTGCAAAAGTGTTAAATCCAATAAAAAACGCTAAAAAAGCACCTATTTTCTGTATCATTTTAAAACTATTTTTTTGTTGAAAGTATGGTTATTCCGCGAGTATTTAACGTGATCACTTCAGACCATTCTACCTGATTTCCGGTAACAATATTGGTTAATTTATCACCATCTAAACCCATTTCTGAATAACGCTTTAAATCAATAGTTATAGGATGATCGTTTTTATTTAAAATAACCACAACCGTCTCCGCTTCAAATATTCTAAACATGAAATAAGTACCCATAAACGGTGAAAAATGTATGGTTTCCCCTCTGGTAATTGCAGAACTAGACTTTCTGTAATTCAATACTACTTTTAGAAAATTTTGCATTTCCTTTTGATCAGCAGAAAGTCCTTCGCCCGAAAATGCATTTATGGTATCCGTTTTCCACCCTCCAGGAAAATCCGTTCTAATTAAACCATGATCGCCTGGTTTTTCATGATCGCTCATTAAAATTTCGGTTCCGTAATAAATTTGAGGAATTCTAGGAAGTGTTAACAGGTAGCCTAGAGCCATTTGTGTTTTTATAAGATCCTGATTTAACTGTGTAAAAACGCGACTCATATCATGATTATCCATAAAAGCCATGATATCTTTTGGAGCTTTGTAGCTAAAATCGTTAGCCAAACCTTCATAAATTTTAACCAATCCTTGATCCCATTTTTCGGGTTCATTTATTGCATCTACACTATTTTTTTGCATGGCAAAATCCATAGTCGATTTTAAATTAGACTCGTAACCATCTGCGTTTTTATTGCCTGTTTGCCAATACGCAATAAGTAATGGATTTAAACTCCACTCCTCGCCAACAATACTAAAATTAGGGTATTCTGTCATAATAGCTTTTGCCCAATTTGCCATAAAATTTTTATCAGAATACGGATAGGTGTCTTGACGAATACCGCCTAATTGTAAGGTTTCTATCCACCATATATTGTTCTGGATAATATAGGTTGCCATAAATGGATTGCGCTGGTTAAGATCTGGCATAGCCTCTACAAACCAGCCCTCTTGTAATTCCGCTTGATCGCGTTTGGAAGCATATGGATCCTGATGGGTGGTTCGCCTATGATTGGAATTATTTATGGGCTCTTTATTTTCAAACTTACTTTGTTGATTTACCCAATCGTTAAATGGAAAATCTTGCATCCACCAATGATTACTTCCACAGTGATTTGCCACCATATCCATAATTAATTTCATATCCTTTTTGCGCAAAGTGGTTGCTAACTCTTTATATTCTTGTAGTGTTCCAAAACGAGGATCTACTTGATATAAATCCGTTATAGCATAACCATGATACGAAGCAGATGGCATATTGTTTATTAATAAAGGTGAAGGCCAAACAGCCGTAAAACCTAAATCTGAAATATAATCTAGATGTTTGGTTATACCTTTAATATCGCCTCCATGACGACCATAATCATCTGCTCTGTTTATCGTGCTTTCTTCAAGTGTTTTATCTATATCGTTGGAATAATCGCCGTTTGCAAAACGATCTGGCGTTATCAAATAAATAGCATCCTGACTGTTAAAACCAACATAGTCCTCTGGCAATATTTCGCGATCTAAAAGCTGATACGAATGCGTTAAATGATTACCATTTTTAGACTTAAAAACAATTTCGAATATCCCTGGTTTGGCGTCTTTAGAAATCTCTAAATCTATAAACAGATAATTTTCACTTGTTGCTTCATGAACCTCTGAAATCCGGACACCTTTATAATTTATACTTGGTGTAGTCTGATGTATTTTTGGGTTTTTAACAAGAAGCTGAAGCATATTATTTTCCATTCCAACCCACCAATTTGGTGGCTCTACACGCTCCAATTGTGCAAAGCTAAAAATTGGTATTAACAGTAATAATAAATAAATAATACGTTTCAACATTTATGCTTCAATAAGATTATCTGGTTTAATTTTTAGAGATTCGCCATTAACTACAATTTCTAATTCTTGGGAACCTTCTAACTCAAAATGATTACCTTCTTGATTTACGTAAACTTTTAAAATTTGATTTCTAAAGTTCACTTTAAAAGAATACGATTGCCATTGATTTGGAATTTTAGGCTCGAAAGATAAGGTGTTATTTACAACACGCATACCGCCAAAACCTTCTACAATACTCATCCAAGTTCCAGCCATGGACGTGATGTGTAACCCTTCTTCAACCTCATGATTATAGTCGTCTAAATCTAAACGTGAGGTTCGCAAATAGAATTGATATGCTTGTTCCATTCTGCCTAGTTTGGCAGCTTGAATACTATGAACACAAGGAGATAGCGAACTTTCATGAACGGTAAATGGTTCGTAAAAATCGAAATGCTTTTCTAATTCTGCCGTACTAAAATCCGATTCGAAAAAGTAAAAACCTTGTAAAACGTCTGCCTGCTTAATATAGGGTGAACGCAAAATACGGTCCCATGACCATTTTTGATTAATAGGTCGTTGCGAGGCATCCAAATCTTTAACCGTAATGAGTTCTTTATCTAGAAAGCCATCTTGTTGAAGAAAAACACCTTCAGTTTCAGAAAACGGGAAATACATGTTATCTGCAACTGCTTTCCATGTGGTTAACTCGGAATCTGTTAATTGTGTTTTATCCCAAATACGCTTAAAATCTGATGCAAATTCTTTTGAAACTTTTTCTAAATTTTCAAGAGCATAATTAATACACCATTTAGCAATATAGTTTGTATACCAGTTATTGTTAATGTTATTTTCATATTCATTTGGACCCGTAACTCCTAAAATGACATATTGATTTTTGTCTGCAGAAAAGGTAGCTCGTTGTTGCCAAAATCTGGCAATTCCAATTAATACTTCTAACCCTTTTTCAGGAATGTATGAAAAATCGTTAGTAAAGCGATAGTAATTAAAAATAGCAAATGCAATAGCGCCATTTCTGTGAATTTCCTCGAAGGTAATTTCCCATTCGTTATGGCATTCTTCACCATTCATAGTTACCATTGGGTAAAGAGCTGCGCCATTTGAAAATCCTAATTTTTCAGCATTTTCTATGGCTTTATCTAAATGATTGTAACGGTATTCTAATAGATTCCTAGCAACTTTTTGGTCTTTAGTTGCCATATAAAAAGGAATGCAATAGGCTTCTGTGTCCCAGTAAGTGCTTCCACCATATTTTTCGCCTGTAAAACCTTTTGGTCCAATATTTAATTGGGAGTCTGTACCTAAATACGTCTGATTTAAATGAAAGATATTAAAACGAATACCTTGTTGTGCTTTTACATCGCCTTCAATAGTAATATCGGCAAGATTCCAAATATTTGCCCAATGTGCTATTTGTGTTTTAAGTAACCCATCAAAACCTAAATTTGTCGCCTTTTTTAAAGCTGTTTTAGCTGCAGCAACTAATTCATTTTTGTTGTGATTTCTATCAGCCGTATAACCTCCATATTTATGAATACTATACGTTTCATTTGCTTTTACATGATTTGTATAGCTAAAGAGCACCTGTTGTTCATTCGTTTCAACTTCAGGGTTATTTTTAATTTTTTCATTATTAATAAACAGTTCCGATTCCATAAACGTACAGGTATGGAATGCTGTCTTCATGGTTTCAGCTTCAATAAACGCTTGGTTATTTTCGTGACTTACTTTAGTTGTATTCCAGAATTTATCTTCCCAATTCGTATCTTCATTTTTTATATTGGAATCAATATAGGGTTGAAAAGTAATTTCTGCTGATGAATTAATGGGAGTTACCTGATAATTAATAGCACCTATTTCATCTAAATCTAGACTTAAAAAACGTTTAGCTTCTACTTTAATTTCAATATCATTTGGAAGAGTGGCTGAAAAAGTTCGGCTTAACCAACCTTCTTTCATATTTAATTCGCGCTTAAAATTAGATACTTTTTTACACGTAAATAAATCTAAAGCGACACCATTTACTATGACGTTAATACCTATCCAACTTGGAGCATTTATGACTTTTGCAAAATATTCTGGATACCCATTTTTCCACCAACCAACACGTGTTTTATCAGGATAATAAACACCTGCAATATAACTTCCTTGAAATGTTGATCCCGAATAGTGCTCTTCAAAATTAGCACGCTGACCCATAGCGCCATTTCCAATGCTAAATAAACTCTCGGAAGCTTTAACACGGTTGGCATCAAAACCTTCTTCAATAATGGACCAACTATTTGGTTGTATATAATTTAAATTCATGAATGCTGTACTTAATATGTGGTTTGCAACGGTTTGGTTTTAGATTGTTGCAATCGTTTTCTATTTATTTATTATTTCGTTTAAAAACTCGGAATCCATTTTAGTGAAGTCAGGAAAAACATAATCTGCTTCGTGTAAAACAGATGGTTCTCCAATTCCAACACTTATCATGTTTGCCGTATTTGCTGCTTGAATTCCGGCTACGGAATCTTCAAAAACAATACATTGTTCTGGCTGGATGTTTAAAGCTTTTGCTGCGGACAGGAATACTTCTGGATTGGGCTTTCCTTTAATCACATCGTTTCCATCTACAATGACTTCAAAATGTTGAAATAAATCGACTTTTTTTAATATAGTTCGTGCGTTTTTACTAGCAGAACCCAAAGCGATTCCTTGTTCTTTTTCAATTAAAAATTGTAATACTTTTTGAACATCTGGCAGTATTTCAGATTCATCCATAGTATTAATATACCCTAGATAATCATTATTTTTTAAAGCCATAAGTTCCATGAATGTATCTTCTTCAATGGTTTTATTTCCCCATTCCAGGATTTTTTCCAAAGATTTTACGCGACTCACACCTTTAAGTTGTTCGTTTTCCGCTTCCGAGAAATGAACATCTATGCTTTGAGCCAATTTTTTCCAAGCGAGATAATGGTATTTAGCAGTATCGACAATAACACCATCTAAATCGAATATGAATCCTTTTTTAATCATTTAATCTGTTTCTGTTTGATATGAAATAGCATCTTTATTTACTATGAGTAGATTACATAGTCCAGCTATA
>DIAL01000101.1:26794-28880 GCA_002414705.1 Flavobacteriaceae bacterium UBA5079 | reverse complement strand
TAATTAAACTTATTCCTGCTACTGTCATGGCGCTTATAGTTTCTTCGCCCAAAAGACTAGATACAAAATTGATACCGCCTAATGCAGCAATAATTTGTGGAATGACAATAAACATATTGAAAATACCCATGATAACACCCATTTTTTTGGGGTCTACTGAACTAGACAACATGGCGTATGGCATAGATAAAATACTTCCCCAAGCTATACCAATAAGAATAAAACTATATTTTAAAGTTTCAGGTGTTGCGTAATACATGTATAAAAACCCTAAGCCACCAAGAATGAGTGATCCTAAATGAACATATTTTCTGTTTATACGTCTTTTTGATGTGTAAAAAGCTAATATTAATGCGAATGCCATAGATGACAACCCATAAATTCCCATAGCCGAACCCACCAAATTAGACGATTTTTGAAAGGCTGTATTAGCTATATCAAAAGCTTGAGCTTGGGCAGAAATAGTCATATCAAAAGCAGCCTCAATTGGTGCAGGCGTATTGAATACGTGCTCTGTTAGAGCTGGATTAGCTAAACTCCACATAGTAAAAAATGCAAACCAGCTAAAAAACTGAATCAATCCTAACTTTTTCATTGTAAGTGGCATGTTTCCAATATTGTTAAGAATGTCTGGAATGAATTGGTTTTTCTTGGATTTCTCCTTTTCAAATTCCTCCATATCTTCTGGCGGATATTCTGTAGTGGTAAAAACCGTATACAATATACTAATGAGAAAAACTGCAGCACCAATAGCAAAAGCAATTTTCACAGACATGGGAACTACGCCTTGTGGCGCAGCATCACTAACACCTAATTGAGACACCAACCAAGGTAAGTTACTGGCTATCCATGTACCAATACCAATAATTAAGGTTTGAATAACAAAACCATAGGAACGTTGCGAATTGGGTAATTTATCGGCAACTAAAGCGCGAAAAGGCTCCATGGAAATATTTATGGATGCGTCTAGAATCCATAAAAATCCGGCAGCAACCCATAATGTAGGTGAATGTGGTACAAAAAATAGTGCTAATGAACTTAAAATAGCACCAATTAGAAAATAAGGCCGTCTTCGTCCCCATTTTACACTCCAAGTTCTATCACTCAAATACCCAATAATAGGTTGTACCAAGAGCCCTGTTAAAGGTGCTGCAATCCATAATAATGGAATGGCATCTTTTTCTGCGCCAAGTGTTTGAAAGATACGAGACATGAAGCCTCCTTGTAATGCAAAGCCAAATTGGATTCCTAGAAAACCGAAACTCATGTTCCATATTTCCCAAAACCCTAATGCACGCTTTTTCATAATAGTATGTTTAAATTTATACTATTTTGACAAGCTATTGAACTTATCAAAACCTATTCGAGGAGTGAAAATATAAGTCTTGATTTGGGTGTAAATATATAAAAGTTTTTAAATAACCAGCTGTTAAATTTTATTTGGTTGAATTACGTTCGATTATTTTAGTTTCAATCACAACTGTTTTATAATGTTCGTCATCTTCTTCCGCCTCTAATCTATTAATCAATAATTCGGCTGCTTTTTCACCCATTTGCTGTGCATGTTGCCGCACTGTGGTTAAACTTGGCGTAGCGTGTTTAGACAACACACCATCTGTAAAACCTATAATTTGAACATCATCAGGGATTTGTTTACCAAGCTTCCTGGCTACTTTCATGGCTGATAACGCATATAATTCATTAACCGTAAAAACACCATCTATCTTGCTATTGCCTTTAAACAACCCTTCAATTTCTGTTTCTAAATCTTCTAAATGATCTTCGGAATCCAATTCTTCAACAATCTTTAAAATAAGATTAGATTGTGGTTCTATTTTATGTTCTTCTAAAGCCTCTAAATACCCTTGGGTTCTTAACCTACCAACACTCACATAATCTTTTGTCGTGATGAGTGCTATATTTTTGCAGCCATTTGCTATCAGTTTTTTTACAGCATTTTTAGAGCCCTGCAAATCGTCCACAATAACTTTATCACAATTAACTTCATTTACAACCCTATCAAACATGACAATAGGCATCCCTTGGTTTATAGTTTCATTAAAATGATGATAATCCTGTTGAAGTA
>DIAL01000101.1:25214-26697 GCA_002414705.1 Flavobacteriaceae bacterium UBA5079 | reverse complement strand
ACGTTTCTTTTGAAATAGAAAGAATAAACCCATCAATACTACCATTTGCAAGCATTTCCATGTTGATAACCTCTTTGGCAAAAGACTCATTGGACAAACCAACAATAACATTGTAACCACGTTTGTTTGCTACCAATTCAATACCACAAATAACCTTAGAAAAGAAATGATGTACAATTTCAGGAATAATAATTCCAATGGTTTTCGTTTTTCTATTCTTTAGGCTTAAAGCAATATTATTAGGTCTGTAGTTGTATAATTTAGCAAAGGCTTGAACTTTATTACATGTATCCTCACTAATTTCTTTACTATTCCTTAACGCTTTAGAAACCGTTGAAATAGATACATCCAGCTCTTTTGCAATTTGTTTTAGGGTCACTTTTCGTTTCATGGTATCTTTTTTTAAAAAATCTTGCATAAATATATCATAATAACAGCTTTTATTGTCAGATTTCATGCTTTTTATTGCCCAAACTTGCAATCTGTTAAAAAGTTGTTAACACGAAAACGTTTTCGTTGAGGATATGACAAAGGTGCGCGCTTTTTTTACTTAAAATTTACATAAATTTAACGTCGAGAAGTGAAAATATGATCAAATAAATTTAAGACTAATTAAAGAAAATTTATGAAAACAACTCTTAATAGCATACTGTTTCTTTTGCTTTTGCTACCCTCCTTTTTAGTAGCTCAAAATCAAGTTTCTGGAACAGTAACTGAAGAAGGATCTTCATTCCCACTACCAGGTGTGAATGTCATTATTAAAGGAAGTACCAAAGGTACTGCCACCGATTTTGACGGTAACTACCAATTACAGGTTACGAATGGCGATATATTAGTTTTTTCTTATGTAGGTTATGTTACAAAAGAATTAACGTATAATAATGAAAGTACATTAAATGTAGTATTAGCTGGCGATGCTGCCCAATTAGACGAGGTTGTGCTAATTGGTTATGGCAGTGTTAAGAAAAGTGACCTAACTGGTTCTGTTTCGCTGGTAACCACAAAAGATTTTAACAAGGGTAATATTGTTTCTACAGACCAATTACTTAATGGTAAAGTTGGTGGATTACGCATTACAAACTCGGGTGGACAACCAGATTCTGCTTTAAACATTAGAATCCGTGGAGGATCTTCTTTAAGTGGTAATAACAATCCGCTTATTGTAATAGATGGTGTGCCAATATCTAATGTAAATCCAGCTGGTGTAAGTAACCCACTATCTTTAGTAAACCCTAATGACGTAGAAAGTTTTTCTGTTTTAAAGGATGCTTCTGCTACCGCAATTTACGGTTCTCGTGCCTCTAATGGTGTTATTATTATTACAACAAAGAAAGGAACATCTGGAGCACCTCAATTCAATTTCTCAACAGATTTATCTATAAATAGTGCTAATGAAGGATTAGATATGTTTGAAAGTGCAGAGTATGTGCGTTTCATTCAAGAATACCATCCAGAATTAGCAGACAAATTAGGTGTCCCTTTA
>DIAL01000101.1:23693-25046 GCA_002414705.1 Flavobacteriaceae bacterium UBA5079 | reverse complement strand
TCTCTCAAATTATTAATACAACTGATGGCCAACGCGCCATTTATGATACGGATTGGAGAGATAATGTTTTAAGAACAGCGTTTACATCAAATACCAATTTTAGTGCGCGTGCTTATTTATTTGATGCGTTGCCTTTCAGAGCTTCTGTTGGTTATACTAATGCCGAAGGTGTTGTAAAAACAGATGATTATGAGCGTGTAACGGCTTCCATAAACTTATCACCTAAATTCTTTGATGATAAACTGAAAGTAACAGCAAATGCTAAAGGTACTTATGCTGATAAAAACGCAGCTGATGTTGGTGGTGCTTTAGGTGGCTCATTAGTTTTTGACCCTACAAAACCTGTATATAATTCAGCTTCCGATAATCGTTTTGGTGGTTATTATTTCAACACCAATGTAGATGGTAACAATTTAATTTTAGACGGACAATACAATCCACTGGCACTTTTAGAACAACGTGATCGTCCAGAGCGCACCACACGTTTTTTAGGTAATTTAGAATTGGATTATGCTTTCGACTTTTTACCAGGTTTACGCGCTGTTGTTAATTTAGGTTTGGACGCTTCCACATCTGATAAAACAGAGCGTTTTTATGATAATGCTGCGGCAACCTATCGTTTTGATAGCGAAAACACAGACATCAATAATAACTTTGTTTTTAATCCAGGTGTTAATTATCGTGAAAATCAAACCCTAACTAACACAACTTTAGATGCTTTTGTACAATACACAAAAACCTATGAAGATAAAGTAATTAGTAAGTTTGATACACAATTAGGTTACTCGTACCAAAACTTTAAGAATGATGGTAATTCGGAACAATTCAGATATAACGAAGTAACGGGTTTGAGAGAAGTAAACTTCAACGAAGAAAACCCAAACAACCGTTATTATAACGAAATGAATTTACAATCGTTTTTTGGACGTGCGAATGTTGATATTTTGGATAAATATTTATTTACGTTCTCGTTAAGAGCAGATGCATCTTCTTTATTTGTTGCTGATGATCCATGGGATAGCAATGCTTGGGGCTTTTTCCCTGCTGCCGCTGTTGCTTGGAAAATTACCAGTGAAGATTTTATGAAAAACGCCAATTTTGTTAACGATTTGAAGTTACGTATTGGCTGGGGTAAAACAGGTCAGCAAGACATAACTGGAGCTGTTGGATATTATCCTAATACACCTTTGTTTGTTGCAGGTGGCAATAATAGTCAGTATTTACCTGGTGCAGGTTTATATTCTGCATTACCTTTTAATCCAGATTTAACTTGGGAAAAAACAACCACTTATAATTTAGGTGTCGATTTTAGTTTCTTTAAAAACAACTTTATTGCTGGTTCTTTTGATATTT
>DIAL01000101.1:20990-23541 GCA_002414705.1 Flavobacteriaceae bacterium UBA5079 | reverse complement strand
GATATTTATCAAAAATTCACCAACGATTTATTAGCACGAGTAACGGTTCCACCTGGACAAGGTTTTTCTGATACCTTTGTTAAAAATGTAGGTGAAATTGAAGGAAAAGGTTTTGAAGTAAACTTAAATATGAATGCTTACCAAACCGAAGATTGGAATGTATCTTTAAACGGAAACGTTGGCTACGTATATAATGAAGTAACCGATATTGGTGGACAAGCAAATATTAATCGTGGTGGAAGCCTTCGTGGTACTGGCTCATTCTTATTAAGTGATGTTGCTGGACAACAAGCTCAAAGTGCTCACGTTTTTAAACAAGTTTATGACACTAATGGAAGTCCAATTCCAGGTGCTTTTGTAGATTTAAATGGTGATAATATTATTAACGATGATGATAGATATTATGCACAAATAGCACCAAACTGGACTTATGGTTTTGGATTAAATGTATCTTATAAAAAATGGGACTTATCTTCAGGATTTGTAGGCCAAGTAGGCGGGAATTTATATAATTTCAATAAATTAAATTACGGCTTTACAGATACTGTAGTACCAGCAAACAACAATAGTATCACTAATGCATTAAACTTTTATGAAGGTGCTGCCGATCCTGCTTTTGAAAACGTAAATGGAAACATTCAATTTTCAGATTATTATCTAGAAGATGCCACATTTTTACGTTGTAACAATATTGTTTTAGGTTATACCTTTGATAATATGGTTAAAAATGGAAATGTTAGGATGTATGGTGCGGTTTCTAATCCATTTGTTATAACAGACTATTCTGGTTTAGACCCTGAAAATCCAGGTGGCATTGAACGCGATTTCTATCCAAGACCTACAACGTTTACTTTGGGTATTAATTTTGATTTTTAAAAAAACAACTATGAGAAAAATATTTTTAACATTAACAGGAATTTTGGCGCTAACTTTTGTGTCATGTACCGATGATTTAGATACGGAACCAAAGGTTGAATTAACCTTAGACCAAATCTTAGCAGAGGATCCAAATGCCATAGAGGGCATTGTTTCCAGACTTTATGCATCATTTGCACTTTCAGGGCCAAATGGACCAGGTAGTTCAGACATTAGTGATGACCCAGGTGAATCGCCTTTTTTAAGAGGTATTATAAACTTACAAGATTTCACAGCCGATGGCATGAAAAATCGTTGGGGAGATGATGGTTTAGACCAATTAACTACGGCTTCAAATTGGGATGCCAACAATAAATTTTTCAGATACTTATACAATCGTGCGTATTACACCATTCCACAGTGTAATAACTTGATTTCAGTTCTAAACACATCTACGGATGTTCCAGATGCGGCTGAAGCACTATCTGAAGCACGTTTTTTACGTTCTTTAGCATATTTCTATTTAATAGATGCATTTGGTAAAGGCGTATTGGCTACTGAAGAAAATTTAGGACAAACAGATCCACTTCCAGAAGCATCAAGACGTCAATTATTTGATTTTGTGGAATCTGAATTATTGGAAATCCAACCAACTATGGCGCCAAACAACGGTTATGGTCGTGCCAACAGGTTTACAGCAGCTATGTTATTAGCAAAATTATATATGAATGCTGAAGTTTATATTGGCGAAAGCAGATATGACCAAGCTTTAATATACCTAAACCAAGTTATTGATGAAGGTGGTTATAGATTAGCAGATAATTTCCTAGAAAACTTTTCTGCTGATAATGATGGATCCATGGAAATAATTTTCCCACTATTAGCCGATGCAGTTAACAGCCAAAGTTTTGGTAACACAACCTATATTGTTAATGGAAACTTGAGTTCGGATACCATGACATTATCAGATTATGGTGCTGCCGAAGGTTGGCAAGGACATCGTGCCACAGAAGCTTGGTATGGTTTGTTTGGTGACCTAGGAACATCAACAGATGATCGTGCTGATTTATTTTGGACTGATGGACATAATTACACTATGACAGATTATAAAGAATGGACAGATGGTTATCCGTCTATCAAATTCAGAAATACGGATTTTAATAACCCAACTAATGTAACAACATCATTTTCTAGTACGGATTTTCCATTGTACAGATTAGCAGATGCAAACCTTATGTATGCAGAATGTGCTATTCGTGGTGCCGCAGGAGCTGATATGAGTAAAGCTCGCGATTTAGTAAATGATGTTAGAATGCGTTCTTCAGCTTCAACCATTTCTATGGGTGAGTTAACATTAGATTTCATTTTAGATGAACGTGGACGCGAATTAAATTTAGAAGGTCATAGAAGAACGGACCTTATAAGATTTGGAAAATTCACGGGAGGTAGTTATGTATGGCCTTGGAAAGGTAATGTGCAGAATGGCGCATCTATTCCAGAATATTACAACGTATTCCCAATTCCAGAACAAGCGTTAAGTGCTAACCCAAATCTTGATCAAAACACAGGATATTAAAAATTAAAAAACAATTATTATGAAAACAATAAAAATTATAGCTGCTATCTTTATTTTATGCCTAGGTTTTCAGGCTTGTCAAACAGATGATGATTTAGAATTTGTAGCGCAACCTCAAGG